>JASHXM010000039.1 GCA_030043545.1 Thermoplasmata archaeon
CCGCCTTTGGCCGCTCGGCCACCCCGGCGCTGCGGTCCCGAGCCACGCCGGGGGTTATGCTTCTTCGCTCCCGCCGGAGGAGAGTCGGTCCGGGAGTTCCGCAATCGCCACGGCCCGCTCGTCCGAGCGGTCCGGGGGTGAGCTCGGACTGGGGATCCCGGACGACGAGCGGGGGCGGAGGCGGCCCCGTCGGGCCCGACCACAGATGAGGCAGGTGCGGACCCGCCGGCCCGCTCGGAGTCGGGTCCGCACGGTGCGGCCCTCGATCCAGTACGAGGAGCACCCTCGGCAGTACAGCTCCCGGTACTCGGGGGGCAGTCGGACATTGTACCGGGCCCCCACCTTCCGGGCGAGTCGGACGTACCGGTCGGCAAGCTCCGGATGGTCGCCCCCCCCTTCCCGGGCGGCGAGGGCGAACAGATCGTCGATGCGTTCATGGGCGATCCGCACCATCGCACCGGTGCGCCGGCCCCGCCGGCCTCCGCCCTTCACGGCTGCGGTTGCTGGCAGACCGGGCAGTAGACCGCCGGTTGGGCGATCGCCGTTCCGCACCGGGTACAGTACTTGGCGTTCGGAGGAGGCGGCACCGGACCCACCGCCCCGGGAAGCGAGGCCGCCGGGACGAGGTACGGTCCGGTCGGAACGATCACGGGGTATCCCCGCGCCGGCATGACCGGGGGCGCAGGGCCGGCGGTCCCGATCACCGGGGCGCCGGGAGCGGCCGGGACCCCTTGCGGCAGCGTGTATCCGCACTTGGTGCAGAAGAGCGCGCCCGGGGGCGCGTTCTCTCCGCAGTGGAGGCACGTCGGCACGCCGGGGGCAAGCTATATTCGGTATATCTCCGTCTGGTCGAACGGTGAGAACCCGGTCGGTCGCGCTCGTCACGCGGGACCCTGCGCTCTATCACGAGCTCGCGGGCTTCCTGCGAGAGCGTCGGCTGCCGGCGATCAGTCTTTTTCCCGGGGACCGCATTCCCGACCGGGTCGCCGTCGTCCTCACCTCCGCCGAGGAGCGGGCGCGGATCGATCATCCGCGCGTGCTCGTGGCCGCCGAGGGCGGCGACCGGCGCGCCCTCGGCGCGGCGATCGCACACGCTCTCGGTTCGACCGATCCCGCCGGGGAACTGATCGTCGGCATCGACCCCGGTCCGCGACCGGGATACGCGATCGTCGTCGGGTCGTCGTGCCTCGGAGAGGGGAACCTGGACGGACCAGACGCGGTCGCGGGTTTCGTCGCGCAGTTGCGCCACCGGTTCCCGGATCGTCCGATCCGCTTCCGAGTGGGGGCGGGGCACCCTCCCTCGCGGAACCGCGTCGTGAATCTGCTCGTCCGAAAGTCGCGGACGGTCGAGCTCGTCAACGAGAGCGGGACGACGCCGCGGGGGCGACGCCGTCCCCGGGACGCCGAGGCCGCCCGCCGCATCGCCGCGAGCCCCGGGGTGCCGATCCATGAACCGCTCGTCGCGAGCATCACGCCGGGGGAGATCGCCGACCTGCAGCGGCTGAGCCGCGAGGGGAGCGGCGGCCGTCTCACGATCTCACGGCGCTCCGCCGATCGCGTCCTCCGCGGAGAGCTCAGCCTGGCCGAAGCGCTCGACCAGGCGATGCCGTCGCCCAAGCCGGTGGGGCCTCCGTCCGGGCCGTCGCGTTTGCGCGAACCGCTTTAACCCGGGCCGGGCTCGAACCGCCGTGCCGGACGCCGCGTCGCTCGACGACCGGGTCCGCCGGGCCGCCCTCGAGAACGCCGTCGACCACGAGGGGGTCGCCCACGTCTCCGCCGTCATGGCGCGGCTCCTCGCGACCGACCCGAGCCTTCGCCCCCGGGCGGAGGAGGTTCGGGGCCTGGTGTCGGCGGCGGTCGCCGAACTGCGCGACGTCCCGCTCCCCGAGCTTGAGGACCGCCTCGATGCGCTGGGAGGGCGGAGCGCCCGCCGCGCGGCGTCGGGAGGCACGGCCGGCGGGGAGTTTCCGGATCTGCCCGGGGCCCGCGATGGGGCGGTCGTCCTTCGGATGGCTCCGTTCCCGAACGGGGTCCTGCACATCGGGCACGGGCGTCTCCTGTTCGTCCACCAGCACTACCGGGAGCGATACCACGGACGGATCCTGCTCGTCTTCGACGACACGGCCGGCTCGGAGGAGAAGCGGGCCGAGCCCGAGTTCTTCCAGCTGATCCAGGAGGACTGCGAGCTCGCCGGCGTACGGCCGGACGCCGTCTTCTACAAGTCGGACCGGATCGCGAACCACTACCCGTGGGCTCGCCGCGTGATCGACCGCGGCGCCGCGTACGTCTGCACCTGTCCGGCGGAGACGCTCCGCGAGAACCGGGCCCGCGGGATCGCCTGCGCCGAACGGACCCAGGGCCCGGGCGAGGCGGCGGATGCCTGGCAGCGGATGCTGGACGGGGGGTTCGCGGCCGGCGAGGCGGTGCTGCGGCTCAAGACCGACATGGCGGACCCCGACCCCGCGTTCCGCGACCGGGTGCTGTTCCGGATCAGCGACGTCGACCACCCGCGCGTCGGCCGTCGGATCCGGGTCTGGCCGATGCTCGAGTTCTCCTGGGCCGTCGACGACATCGAGCTCGGGGTCACTCACGTGCTGCGCGGGAAGGAGCTCGTGATCGAGGACCGGATGCAGCAGTTCATCTGGACGCTCCTCGGCATCTCGGGACCCCCGTTCCTCCACTGGGGGCTCCTCCGCGTTCGGGAGGCGAAGGTCGCGAAGAGCAAGACGAACCTCGAGGTCCGTCGGGGGATCTACGACGGGTGGGACGACCCCCGCACCTGGTCGCTGAGGTCGCTCGACCGACGCGGCATCTCGATGGCCGCGCTCCGGACGTTCATCCTCTCGTTCGGGATGTCGCTCTCCGACATCGACGTCGCGGCGGAGACCTTGTACGCCGAGAACCGCAAGGCGATCGACTCGACGACCGTCCGGCGGGCGTTCGTCCCCGACCCGGTCCGCGTCGAGGTCGACGGCTACCCCGCCGACCTCGGGACCGTCGAGCTCCCGAACCACCCCGATCGACCGGCGCTGGGCACTCGGGAGGTGCGGGCCGGCCCCGCCTTCTACCTGCCACGACGCGATCTCCTCCAGCACGTCGGGGAGGAGATCCGACTCAAGGACCTCGTCAACGTCCGACTCCCGGCCGCGGCCCCGGACGGTGACCGGCTGCGCGCCGAGTTCACGAGCCGGGAGAACCGCCGCCTCCCACGGCTGCAGTGGGTCGGGGCGGACGGGGCGGTCCCGGTCGACCTGCTCGGGATCGACGGGGCGCACGCCTCCGGGGTCGCCGAAGCCGCGCTCGGTTCGGCTCCGCCCCGCGACATCGTCCAGTTCGAGCGCGTCGGGTTCGTTAGGGTCGACGGCCGCGGCAACGCCGGGACCCCGCCCGTCCGCGTCGTCTTCGGGCACCCGTAGGCCGCCGTTCGGCCGGGCGCCTTTTGTAGGCGGAGCCCCGTCGTATCCACCGATGCGGTTCCTCCACACGTCGATCACCGTGCGCCGGATGGACGAGTCGATCGCGTTCTACACCGACGTGCTGGGGCTCGAGTTCGAACGCCGCCGCGCGATCCCCGAGAACCACGCCGAGATCGCGTTCGTGCGGGACCCGGCGAGCGGGGCCCGGATCGAGCT
>JASHXM010000040.1 GCA_030043545.1 Thermoplasmata archaeon
CCCGACCGGTCACGCCGGACGGAATCCGAGGACCCGGGGATGGGAGCACGGGGATTTGAACCCCGATATGCGGGTCTCTCCGCGCGCTCCAGTCAATCGTCACGGGGGCGGGATCCGCCCCTCCGCAGACCCACGTTCACAGGGGACCGTTCGGTCACCCTGACTGGAGCCCGCTGGTCTGCCAAGTTAGCCTATGCTCCCTCCCGGGGCGTCCGGGAGTGCGGGCGAAGATAGCCTTTGTCGTCGGAGAGGATGTCCCGAGCGCTTGCCGCCGGGCGGCGGCGATAATCGTTATGTTCAATTGTGTTTGTCGTTCGGCTAATGTCGTTGACTCCCCCGTCTCCCGCGCGCCGAACCGTTTCGACGACCGTCTTCATCGTCGGCTTGCTCGTCGCGGGCGGCTTCGCCGTGGCCGGCACCTCGATCTATTACGACCTCCGGCCCGCGGCGGCCGCGGCGCCCCCGGGCAGCCTCTCGATCACGGACGACCTGGGCCGGCACGTCAACGTGCCATACGACCCTAGCCGCGTCGTCGTCCTCGGACCCAGCATCATGGATACGATGGTGCGGCTCGGCCTACGCAGTCATGTGGTCGGGGTCGACTGCTCCACGCCGGCGTTCGGCGGCCTCTCCGGCGATTACTCCCCGGGTCAGATCGCGAACTGGAGTCTGACCGCGTCGATGTGCGTCCAGGCCGAACCGCTCTCGTTCGAGCAATTGGTCAACGCCAGCCCCGCCCTCGTCCTCGCGGCAACGATCGTCTCCCAGCAGGACGTCGACAAGGTGACCGACACCTACGGGATCCCGGTCGTGATGATCCAGCCGCCGAACCTGGACGGCATCGAGGTCGACGTGGGCCTCATCGGCACGATCTTCGGGGTCGGAGCCGCGGCCGAGGCGCTCAATGAGCAGCTCGCGAGCGAGCTCAACGTCACGTCGACGTACGTGTCGAACCTAACGACCGCCTTTCCCACGGTCCTGGTGACCTACTCCACCGACAGCTCGGGCTACTGGACGTACGGGCGGGGCACGTTCGGCGCGTCGCTCATGCTGCTCGCCGGCGGAGCCAGTATCTCCGAGAACGAGTCGAACCCGTACCCGGAGCTCTCCGGAGAGCAGGTGCTGGTCGACAATCCCCAGGTGATCATCTACGGGACCGGTTTCGGCCTCGACCTCGCGTCGTACTCGACCGCCCCGTTCTGGTCGTCCCTCGGCGCCGTCGAGGACGGTCACGTCTACGGGCTCGACTCGAACGACCTCACGGAGCCCGACGCGACGATGATCCTCATCGGGTTGCCCGCGCTCCTCGCGCAGCTCCACCCCGGCGGCCCGTAGGGGGTGGGGGGCTCGCCCGCGACGCCGGGCCCCTCGCCCTCGCCTTCGACCTCCGTCCGCCGCCGGTGGCCGCTGGTCGGCCTGGTCGGAGTCCTAGGAGCTGCCATCGCCTTCTCTCCGCTATTCGGCAACGTCAGCATCCCCCCGGAGCTAGTGCTGCGGCTCCTGCTCAATCGTCTCTCAGGCGGCTCGTTGTTTCCGGCGCCGTGCGCGGGGTTCGGGGTGTCCGCCCGCCTCTGCACGGCGTACGGCGAGATCGTCTGGGAGGAGCGGCTCCCCGAGGTCTTGCTCGCCCTCGGGACCGGCGCGGCGCTCGGCTGCTCCGGCGCGACTTTGCAGGGGGTGTTCCGCAACCCGCTCGCAGACCCGTTCCTCCTCGGGATTTCCTCCGGGGGGACGGTCGGCGCGGCGGTCGTCTTCGTCTTCCAGATCGATCCGACCGGCAACAACCTCGTCCTGCCGTTGTTCGCCTTCCTGGGCGCGCTCGCCACCGGGGGGGTCGTGCTGCTGGCGGCGCGGAGCCGCTTCGGCTCGGTCGAGACGTTGCTGCTCACCGGCGTGGCGCTGTCGAGCCTCCTCTCCTCGGTCCTCTCGCTGATGCTGCTGCTGAACCCGACCGGGAGCCTCCAGGTCGACTTCTGGCTCCTCGGGAACTTGGGCGCCGCGACGTGGCCGATCGACGGGATCGTCCTCGGGGTCGTCCTCGCGACGGGTACGGCCCTCGCCCTCTACGGCCGCGAACTCAACCTCCTTCAGCTCGGGCCCGACGTCGCGCAGGCGCTCGGGGTCGATCCCCGACGGGTGCGACTCGACCTCCTGGTGCTCACCTCGCTCACGACGGCGATCGCGGTCGCGTTCACCGGGATCATCGGCTTCGTCGGGCTGGTCTCGCCCCACATCGTCCGTCGGGTCGCGGGCAGCGATTACCGTCGGGTGGTGCCCGGCGCCGCGGTGGTCGGGGGCGCCTTCCTCCTCGGCGCCCGCGACTTCGCCCTCTGGGTGATCCCGTCGAGCGTCCTCCCGATCGGGATCTTCACCTCGTTCGCGGGGGCGCCGTTCTTCGCCTACCTCCTCTACCGGCGCCGCGGTCTCTCGACGATGGGGGCGACGTGAACGACGCCCCTGTCCTGCGCACGGTCGACCTCGAGGTCAACTACGGCATCCGTCGCGCCCTCGCCGGCGTGTCGACCACGGTTCGGTCCGGCGAGTTCGTGGCGCTCGCCGGGCCGAACGGCTCGGGAAAGACGACCCTGCTGCGGGCGGCGCTCGGGCTGGTCCCGTCGAGCGGGGGGTCGGTGGAGCTGTTCGGCGACCGGGTGGCCACGTTGTCGGTCCGCGAACGCGCCCGACGCGTCGCCTGGATGCCCCAGGCCGAGGTGCCGCGAGACGACGTGCCGCTGCTCGACTACGTGCTCTACGGCCGGTACGCCCGGCTCGGCCGACTGGAGGGCGAGGGTGCCTCCGACCGGGTCGCGGCGCGTGCGGCGCTCGACGAGGTCCATCTCGGAGACCGGGCGCAGGACGGGATCCTCTCCCTGAGCGGCGGTGAGCGACAGCGGGCGGTCCTCGCCCGGGCGCTCGTCCAGTCGACTCCGCTGCTCCTGCTCGACGAACCGACGTCCCATCTCGACATCGGCCATCAGCTCGACCTGCTCGAGCGGGTGCGCGGCCTCGTCCGCGGCGGACGGACCACGGTCGTCGCCGCCCTCCACGACCTCAACCTCGCCGCCCGGTTCGCCGACCGGATCGTCGTCCTCCACCGGGGCCGGGTCGTGGCGGACGGGCCTCCCTCGCGGGTGCTCTCGCCCCGCCTGCTCCAGGAGGTCTGGGGCGTCGCCTCCGAGCTGCGCCGCGACCCTCGGACCGGTCTCCCGTACCTACTCCCGCGGACCCTGCCCGCGGCGCTGGAGCTGCCGGAGTCGACGTCGCGCCGCCGGGTCCACGTGGTGGCGGGGGGCGGCACGGCGGCGGAGCTCCTCCGGGGACTCGCCGACACGGGCTGCGCCGTCTCCGTCGGGGCGCTGCCGCTGTTCGACTCCGATCTCGAGGTCGCTGAGGAGCTCCAGATCCTCGCGGCGGTCGAGGTGCCGTTCTCCCCGATCTCCGACGCGACCCGGGCGGAGCTTAGGCGTCTTCTCGGGGAGAGCGAATGCGTCGTCGTCGCCCCGTTCCCGGTCGGGTCGGGGAATCTCGCGAACTGGGAGGAGCTCGCCCGACACCCCCGGCCGCAGGAGATCGTCCTGATCGCCCACGATCCGGACCGTCCCTGGGATTTCGTCGACGGCCGGGCCGACGCGATCCGTCGCGCACTGATCGCCGGCGGCGCGGTGGAGGTCGCGGACGCGACGGCGGCGGTCCGTCGGGCGGTAGGACCGGCGACCGCGATCGCCCCGTGACCGAGCGTCGCCCCGCGCCGCGCGGCCGGCCCGCGCCGCCGGGGCGGACGGGCCGGACTGGCTCCGTGGAACGCACGCTCCGTCGACTCGTGGAAGCGTCGGTACGGCGGCACCCCGCCGAGGCCCTGCTGCTCTCGGGGGGCCTCGATACCTCGGTGCTCGCCCCGCTCGCCGATCGGAACGGCACCCGGACCGCGATCACGGTGTTGGTCGGCCGTTCCGCGCCGGATCGAGGACCGTCCGCCCGCATCGCGCGGGAGCTCCGGTGGGACCACCGGGTCCGAGCGGTCGCACCGGCCGAGCTGATGGAGGTCGCTCCGACCGTCGTGCGAACGCTCCGGACGTTCGAGCCGATTGAGGTCCGCAACAGCCTCGTGATCGCCTTCGCGCTCCGCGACGCCGCGGCGTTCGGCGCCCGGACGGTGATGACCGGCGACGCCGCCGACGAGCTGTTCGCCGGCTACTCGTTCCTCTGGACGATGCCGCCCCGGGCGTTCGCCCGGTACATGCGGCGGATGGCTGCCACGATGCGGTTCTCCTCCGTTCCCCTGGGCGCCGCGTTCGGGGTCGAGGTGCGGGCGCCATTCGCCGACCCGTCAATCGTCCGGTTCGCGCTCCGGCTCCCGCGTCGCGCGAAGATCGGCACCGTCCGTGGCCGAACCGTCGGGAAGCTCGCGCTCCGGCGGGCTTTCCCGGAGGCCGCCTCCCGTTGGCGTCGGAAGGATCCGATCGAGGTCGGGTCGGGTTCGTGCCGCCTGACACGCTACTTCGCGGCCCGGACGCCGCGGTCGGAGCTGCTCCGGGCCCGTCGGGAGATCCTCGCGAACGACCGCGTAGATATCCGCGACGCCGAGCACCTCGCTTACTACCGAGTGTTCCGGGCGGCGTTCGGGGAGGACGTGCCGATCCCCCGGTTCGCGAGCGATCCGTGCGGCGGTTGCGGTTACGAGCTTCCCGATCGTCGGACGGACTACTGCCGGGTCTGCGGGGCGTTCCCCGCCCGGCGCCGGCCCATCACGAGAGCCGGCCGACCGTGATCGGAGGCGGGGACGGCCCGGCGAACGGCGCGAGGAACCGGGGGAGCTCCTCCTCGGTCACGAACACGAGGCTCTCCACGCCGAGCTGCGACGCCTCGAGACACGCCGCGGCGGCGCCGAATCGGACGATCGGCTCGCGACCCGCCGCGCGCGCGAGCTGGACCGCTTCGAGGCCTTGGGCCGCGAGCAGCCCATGGCGGTCGCTTCGGACGACCCGCGCCGCCCATCGTCGCGCGGCTGCGTCGGTCGGTAACGGGCTCGGAACGACCCAGATCCGGATCGCCCCCGGCGTGATCGGCACGATCCCGCTGAGCTCGCCGACGTCGACGATCTCCCCCGCGCGTCCCGCCGAGAGCGCGCGCCCTCGGGACCCTCCCCGGGTCCCGGGGCGGGCGGTGAGGACCCCGTCGGTCAGCTCGAGCGTGACCGCCGCCCCCCGGTCGATCGGACGGGCCGCCAGCGCGCGCGTGGTCCGGACGATCTGGAGCCGTTCCAAGCGGCGGGCGACCTCCGCCCCGATCGCGGAGAGGGTCCCTTGCAGGGCGGCCCGGCCGCGGACGGTGATGGAGTACCGTCCCCCGCGAACCTCCACCATCCCGCGTCGGGCGAGGTCGCGGTAGAGGTGCGACACCGCCTGGACGGTCAACCCGAGCCGGTCCGCGACGTCCCGCAGCTTCGCGACCCGCTCCGTCTCGCACTCGAAGAGGAACAGGGTCTCGGTGATCGCCCCGCGCCGCCGGAGCGCGTCGAGGCCCGCGCTGGCGGCGGGGGTCGTCGCACGGCCCATCGGACCCCGCGAACCGGCGCGCACTAAATCCTCGTCGGCGGCCGCCGCGGGCGGTTCACGCCGGGGCGCGGGACGACTTCGCCCCGGCGGGCGAGACGCCGGCCTGGCGCTTCAGGTCGCGGAGCCGGTCCCGGATGCGCGCCGCCTCCTCGAAGTCGAGCCGCTCCGCCGCGAGGCGCATCTCCTCCTCGAGGTTCGCGACCAGGAGCGGGAGCCGGGCCTTCCAGCGCGGCCCGAGCCCCTCGGTCGAGAGGTCGCCGGAGGCGGCGGTCTCCTCCGGTCCGAGGAGCGCGCGGACCTCCTTGCGGACGCTCTCGGGGACGATCCCGTGCCGAGTGTTGTAGTCGACCTGGGCGGCGCGCCGTCGGGCCATCTCCGCGATCGCGCGGGCCATCGAACCGGTCACCCGGTCCGCGTACAGCACGACCTTCCCCTCGACGTTGCGGCTCGCCCGACCGGCGGTCTGCACGATCGACGTCTCGCTGCGGAGGTAGCCTTCCTTGTCGGCGTCCAGGATCGCGACGAAGCTCACCTCGGGGAGGTCGAGCCCTTCCCGCAGGAGGTTGATGCCGACGAGGACGTCGAACTTGCCGAGCCGGAGGTCGCGGAGGATCTCGACGCGTTTCAGCGTCTCGACGTCGGAGTGGAGGTAGCGGACCTTGAGCCCCAGGTTCGCGAGGTAGGTCGAGAGCTCCTCGCTCGTCGCCTTGGTGAGCGTCGTGACGAGCGCCCGGTCGCCGCGCCCGATGCACGCCCGCAGCTCGCGGACCAGGTCGGCGATGTGGCCCGCGAGCGGCCGGACCTCGATCGGGGGGTCGACGAGGCCGGTCGGCCGGATGATCTGCTCCACGACCGCCTTCGACGCCTTCCGCTCGAACGGCCCGGGCGTCGCGGAGACGAACACCGCCTGGGGGACGTGCCCCAGGAACTCCGGGAACTGGAGCGGCCGATTGTCGCGACACGAGGGGAGGCGCCAGCCGAACTCGACCAGGTTGTCCTTGCGGCTGCGGTCGCCCTTGTACATCCCCTGCAGCTGCGGGACGGCGACGTGCGACTCGTCCAGGAAGACAAGGAAATCGTCCGGGAAGAAGTCGAGGAGGGTGTACGGCGGTTCGCCGGGTTTGCGGCCGGAAAAGTACCGCGCGTAGTTCTCGATCCCGGCGCAGTACCCGGTCTCCCGGAGCATCTCCAAGTCGTAGTCGACCCGCCCGCGGAGCCGCTGGGCCTCGACGATCTTCTCCGCCGCCTTCAGCTCGGCGACCCGCTGGTCCCGCTCCTGTTCGACCTGGCGCAGGATGCCGAGCAGCCGCTCGTCGACCGTCAGGAAGTGCGTCGCCGGGAAGATGTAGAGCTCCTGCATCTCCCGCCGCTCCTCCTGCGTCACCGGGTCGAGTTCCACGAGGGCGCTCACGGTCGAGCCGTCGAGCACGATCCGGTGGACGGTCTCGCCGGCGCCCATCACGTCGATCGCGCTCCCCCGCGCCCGGAACCGCCCGCGCTTGAGCTCGACGTCGTTCCGGCCGTACTTCATCCGGACCAGCTGGTCGAGGAGCGCCTTCCGGCCGATCGACTCCCCGACGCGCAGCACGACGACCGATCGGCGGTAATCGTCCGGGGACCCGAGCCCGTAGATGCAGCTCACCGAGGCGACGATCACGACGTCCCGTCGGGTGAGCAGCGCCTGGGTCGCGCGGTGGCGGAGTCGGTCGATCTCCTCGTTGATCGACGCGTCCTTCTCGATGTACAGGTCGATCTGCGGGACGTACGCCTCGGGCTGATAGTAATCGTAGTAGCTCACGAAGTACTCGACAGCGTTCTCCGGGAACAGCGCGCGGAACTCGCTGACCAGCTGGGCGGCGAGCGTCTTGTTCGGGCTCACGATGAGCGTCGGCCGCTGGAGCCGTTCGATCACCTGGGCCATCGTGAACGTCTTTCCGCTTCCCGTGACCCCCAGGAGGGTCACGAACTTCTCGCGGGCGGTCACCCGGCGAACGATCTCGTCGATCGCCTGCGGCTGGTCCCCCTGGGGAACGAGGTCGGTGCTGAGGTGGAACCGTCCCGGGAGGGCGGACGGGGCGGCGAGGCCGTTCGGCGTCACGGGACCACCGGCAGCGCAGTACCGCCGTACCCCCGCGGCGCGATCGACACGGGGTCGAAGCCGGCGCCGCGCACCGCGGCGACGAGCCGGCTGGCGAGCGGCTCCTCGGCGAGCCGCTCGACCTCGGCGGGGTCGACCTCGATCCGCGCCGCGCCGCGGCTGACCCGGACCCGCACCCGACGGAACCCCTCGGCGGCGACCAGCGCCTCCGCCCGTTCGATCCGGCCGAGCAGCTCCGCGTCGATCGGTTCCCCCCGGGCGACCCGAGAGGCGAGGCAGGCGTTCGACGGCCGGTCCCAGTTCGGGAGGGCGCGGCGGCGCGCCTCGAGCCGGATCCGCGCCTTGCCCCACCCGGCGTCGACGAGCGGGTGGAGGAACCCGGCTTCGTCGAGCGCCCGCACGCCGGGGCGATCGTCCGTCAGGTCGTCCAGGTGCACGCCGTCCAGGAACCGGTCCCGGCCGTGCGCTCGCCCCCACGCGAGCACGGTCCGGGTCTCGACCGTGCGGCAGTGGTAGCAGCGATCGTCGCCGTTGGAACGGTACGCCGCCGAGGTGATCGGGTCTCCGGGGAGCACGACGTGAGTGATCCCGATCGCCCGCGCGGCCGCCTCGGCCGACGCGCGCTCCGCCGACGCCACCGCGGTGCCGGTGAGCGTGACGGCGATCGCCCGTCCGGGGAACGCCTCGTGCGCGAGGCTCGCGACGAGCGCCGAATCGACTCCGCCCGAGAGCGCGACGACGGGCGGCACGTCGGCGGCGAGGCGGGCGACCAGCTCCGCCCCGCTGAGGGCGGGGCGGGCGCGCGACGGCTCCGTCCGCATGGGCCGGTTCGCAGCGTCCGTCGGACCTTACCGTTTGCCCCGCGCAACCGACTTACGGCGGGCGCGGTACGGCCGGGCATGCAGGCCGTACGCGACGGCGAGCGGTGGATGGTGCGGCTGGACGACGGGCAGGACCTGTTCGAGTCGCTCGCGGCGTTCGCCGAGAAGGAGTCGATCGGGGCCGGCGCGGTCCTGTTCGGGATCGGGATGTTCCGGAAGGCCGCCTTCGGCTACTGGGACGGTCAGAAGTACGTCCCGCACGAGATCGAGGTGCCGCACGAGGTGATCGCCCTCCACGGGACGATCGCGCGCGCCGACGGACGGCCGTCGGTCCACCTCCACGCGGCGGTCGCCGGCCCCGACCACCGGCTGGTCGGGGGCCACCTGCTGCGCGCCACCGTGGGGATCCTCCAGGAGGTCGTCGTCACCGTCTTCCCCGGCCGCACGTTCGGCCGACCACTCGTGGAGAGCGTGGGTCTGCGGATGCTCGACCTCGAGCCGGGGTCGAACGTATAGCCGCCGACACCCCTTTCTCTCCGCGCCGCGGTCGACCGGCGATGGCCTCCGGCTCCGCGGTCGACCCCGGCGTTCCGGGGGTCGACCCGCGTCTCGCGACCGCGATCCGCCGGCGGGGGATCACCGAGCTCACCGAGATCCAACGGCTCGCGTTCCCCCGCCTCGCCGACGGGGCCGACGCGCTGCTGATCTCGCCGACGGGCACCGGCAAGACCGAGGCGGCGCTCCTCCCCGTCCTCACCGACCTGCTCGCGAATCCGTCGCCGCCGATCTCCGTCCTCTACGTGACCCCGCTCCGAGCGCTCAACCGCGACCTCGAGCATCGGCTCGTGTCGCTCGTCGAGGAGGTCGGGCTCCGCGCGGGGGTCCGGCACGGCGACACGCCGCCGTCGGTCCGGCAGCGGCAGGCGACCCACCCGCCGGACCTCCTGCTGACGACGCCCGAGACGCTCCAGATCCTCCCGGTGGGGGTGCGGCTGCGCAAGGCGCTTGTGAACGTTCGGACCGTGCTCGTCGACGAGGTCCACGAGCTCGTCGGCTCCGACCGGGGGGCCCAGCTCGGGATGACGCTCGAGCGCCTCGACGCGCTGGTCGGCCGTCCGGTCCGCCGGATCGGCCTCTCGGCGACGATCGGCAATCCCGAGGAGGTGCTCCGGTTCCTCTCGCCGGTGCCCCGCCGGGCGGAGGTGATCGCCGCCACGTCCCGTCGCCCGCTCGAGCTGACGGCGCAGCGGCCGACCGCGCCGTCGGGAACGCTCGACGCCGACCTCGTGCGGGAGCTGAAGGCGGAGCCGCCGCTCCTCAACGCGCTCCGGGCGGTCGACGCCGAGGTGCGGGCCCACCGGACGACCCTGATCTTCGTCAACACCCGGCGGACCGCCGAGGGGCTCGCCGCCCGGCTCGCCCGCCTGGCGCCCGACCTCCCGATCGCCGTCCACCACGGCTCCCTCTCCCGGGACGTCCGCGAGGACGCGGAGCGGGCGTTCCGCGAGGGGCGTCTCCGCGCGCTCGTCGCGACGTCGTCGCTCGAGCTCGGGATCGACATCGGGGCGGTCGACCACGTCGTCCAGTTCGGCTCGCCCCACCAGGTCGGCCGACTGGTCCAGCGGGTCGGCCGCTCGGGCCACCGTCTCGACCGGACGATCCACGGGACGATCCTCGCCCTCGACGACGACGACCTCGAGGAGGCCGCCGTGCTCGCCCGGC
>JASHXM010000041.1 GCA_030043545.1 Thermoplasmata archaeon
TCCTTCAGGACGATCGTCGGAAACTCCTGCCAGACCTCGCGCATCGGCCGGAGGGCGTCGAGGAGCGGTCCGGGATCGCCGGCCCGGTCGCGCGCCACGGCGTCCGCGAGCGCGGTGAGCGGCAGCGCCGACCGCTCGGAGAACGGGCCGGTGGCGACCCGCCGCAGCTCCTCGAGGTGCCCGCCGACGCCGAGCGCCTCCCCGAGATCGACGGCGAGCGTCCGGATGTACGTCCCCGAGTCGCAGACGACGTCGACCACGACGCGCGGACCGTCCGTCTCGACGACGGCGAGCCGGTGGATCGTCCGGATCCGCCGCTCGCGCTTCACGGCCGAACGGACCGGCGGGGTCTGGAAGACCGGCGCGGTGAACTCCGTCACCACCCGGGCGAGGTCGCGCGCGGGGACCTTGGCGTGGAACGTGACGACCCCCACGTACCGCTTCGGGAACTCGAGGACGAGCGGCAGCAGCTTGAGCGCCGGCCCGACGCCGACCCACAGGAGCCCCGAGACGTTCGGGTCCAAGGTGCCGGCGTGGCCGGCCGTCGCGACGCCCAGGAGGTCGCGCGCCCACGCGGTCACCTGGTGCGACGACGGGCCCCGCGGCTTGTCGACGAGGACGAACGTCCCCTCGGCGAGGCGCGCCTCGGCCGGGGCCGAGAGCGGGCTCACAGCGCCGCCTCGCGCTCCCGGACGAACCGGCGGATCGCCTCGGCGACCCCCGGGGCGTCGAGGTCGGTCGAATCGACCGTGAGGTCGGCCGGCTCGGCGTCGACGTCGATCCCATAGAAGCGACGGTACCGGGCCCGCTCCGCCTCCGCCCGCTCGCGGATCTTCCGGCGCGCGGTGTCCGTGCTCTCGTGGTCGCGGTTCGCCACGCGGCGCACCCGCTCCCCCTCCGCGGCGGTCACGACCACGGTGTAGGCGGAGATCCCGGCCCGGCGGCAGAGGGCGCCCTGGATCCGCCCCTCCAGGAGACGACCCGGCGCCGCGAGCTTCAGCATCCCTTGGTCGAGCTCGCGGTCGACCTCGGGGTGCGCCGCCGCGTAGTCGCCGAACTCCTCGAGCGTCACCGAGCGGCGCCGCGCCTCCGCGCGGAACCGCTCTCCCGCGGAGACGAACTCGAGCTCGAGCGCCCGCGCGGCGAGCCGCCCGGCCGTCGACTTCCCGCTCCCCGGGGGCCCGCCGAGCGTGACGACCCGGTGGATCACGCCGCCCCTCCGGCGACCCCCGCGACGGGCGGCACGGCGAGACGGTGCTCCTCGGAGTACCGTCGGAGCCACACGTGCTTCAGGAGCCGGCGGAAGACGAGCGAGAACGGCACGGTGTAGACGGAGAAGATCAGGAACCACCACGGGACGATGTGGAACACCGGCTGCATGAGATGGATCGTCGCCCGGCCGAGGGGGATCGCCTGCGGGCCGGCCCCGGCGGCGGCGATGACGAGCCCGACCCACGTGTAGATCAGGATGAGCATGAAGTAGGTGATCGCCATCCCCTTGAACTGGGCGATCGTCACCTCGCCCGAGAGGCGGGCGAGCCGCTCCTGGTGGGGGCGGAGCGCCGCGATCCGGTCCTTCTTCCCCGAGCGGATCGCCTCCATCTGGACCTTGCGGAAGGCGGAGCTCCACTTCTGGATCTTCGCCGCCTTCACCCAGTCGGTCGTGTAGTTGTACGCGAGCGCGGTGATCAGCATCTCGATCGCGCCCGCGATCGCCATCGTGAGGAGGAGGTAGTTCGAGTGGAACCCGATCAGCGTGTAGAGCGGGCCCCCGTGCGCGGAGCCGGTGCCGAGGAGGGTCGCGATCTGGTTGCGCGCCGAGGTGTCGATCAGCATCAGGAACCCCAAGGTTCCCAGGAAGACGTAGATCATCGTGGAGAACTTGAACGTCGGCATCGGCGGCCGGACCGGCGGGGGCGACGGAACGCCCGGACCTCCGTCGTCGCCGTCCCCGTCGTCGTCCTCCTCGTCGTCGTGCGGACCCGGGGGGGCGGCCGCGGGCGCCGCCGAGGGGAGCGGCGCGTCCTCGTCCGGCACCCTACGCTTCGCCTCCCAGGAAGCGGCGGAGGAGCGGGTTCATCTCCATCAGCTGCTCGCGGCCCATCGCCTCGTAGAGGTTGATGACGATGCCGACGGTCAGCAGCACGCCGGTGCCGCTCGCCTGGCCGAGCGTTCCGATCAGGTCCGCGCCGGCGGCGAGGGCGCCGACCGACGCGCCGGAGATCACCGTGATCACGGGGATGTACCGTTCGAGGACCCGACGCAGGACCCGCGGTTCCCTCCGGAACCCGGGGATCTGCATGCCGGTCGCCTCGATCTGCCGGGCGACCGCCTCCGGACCCATGTTCGTCGTCTGGATCCAGAACTTCGCGAACAGGATCGAGCCGACGACCATCGCGACGAAGTAGACGCCGACGTGGACGAGCCCCTGCCACCACTGGTGGCCGAACAGGAAGCTGCCGTACGCCTGGTAGTTCAGGATCGGTAACAGCCACGACTCGAGGCCGTTCGGCGTCGAGAGGTAGAACGCGCCCCCCGCTAACGGTTGCGTCTGGCTGATGTTGTTCGCCTGGGCGTACGTCGCGGTCGGGTACATCCCGACCCACCACTGGTGGCCGAGGAGCGGGAAGTGCGCGAGGGTCGGGTTCGACCAGAGGAGGATCGTCACCATCGAGACGTTGGCGAGCAACGCCGACATGAGGATGACCGGGATGTTCGACGCGTAGATCAGCCGCAACGGGTAGCGGCCGCGCGCGCCCCGCGCTTCGGCGTGCGAGAGCGGCAGCTCGATCCGCGTCGACTCGGTCCAGGCGACCATGATGAAGATCGCCGCGGTCCCGACTAACGCGACGACCGGATTCGGCGGCGCGAGCAGCACCTTCTCCCAGCCGCCGCCGGCCATCTGGGAGGCGCTCCAGTGGGTGAGGTACCAGAGCGTCTTCGGGATCGTGCCGCTCGGCGGGTTGTTGTACGACACCGGGCCGGCGTTCGACGGGAGCCAGTTGAGCGTCCCCTGGATGATCTGCTGCGAGACGCCGGCGGCGATGAACAGCGAGATGCCGCTCCCGATCCCCCACTTCGAGACGACCTCGTCCATGAGGAAGACCAGGTAGCTGCCGAGGACCAGCTGGCCGACGATCACCGAGTTCGCGAGGAGGAGGCCGTTGCCGGGGGAGACCGCGTTGAAGCTGCCGACGATCGACGTCGACGGGGTGAGGTAGCCGAACACCTGGGGGACCGCCTCGATGAAGATCATCGCGACGACGACGACCTTCTGGGTCCCCTGGTACGTCCCCTTGTCCTCGTCGTCGGTCAGGTCGAGGCCGATGATCTTCGCCCCGGTGAACAGCTGCATGATGATCGACCCGGTGACGATCGGGCCGATCCCGAGGTGCATCAGCGTCCCTTGCGCCCCGGCGAGGATCGCGCGGTAGCTCGCGAACAGATCGATGACGGTCTGCTGGTCGACGCCGAACAGGTAGATGTTCGTGAGGACGAAGTAGAGGAGGAGGATGAAGATCACCCAGAACATCTTCGTCCGGAAGTGGACGTGGCCCTTCGGCTGGGTCACCGCCGGCATCCGGCTCGTCACCGGCTTGAGGCCGTACAGCTTCGACTTGGGGCCGTCGTACGAGACGCCCAGGTAGACGAGCGCCAGGATCGCCGCGGTGGCGATGCCGATGAGGCTGAGCCCGAGGATCGTCGGGCGGTCCCAGAACCAGACGAGCGACAGCAGGATGATCCCGATGACGATCAGCGGGACGGCCCACCGCGGGTTGCGGGGGATCTCGTCGTCTTCGGCCATGCGGTCGGCCTCGGAGCCGGCGCCCGTATTATATAGTCTGCGGGGCGGCCGCGGACGCCGCTTCCGGGGCCACGACCGTGACCTTCGCCTTCGCCCGCTCGGTGGCGTGCGCGACGGTCACGGTCCATTTCCCGTCGACCGTGCCGCCGCCCAGGAGGCGGTCGATGCCGGCCTTCCCGAGGTCGACCGTGAACGTCGTCCCGCTCCGGACGAGCGCTCCGCCCGCCTCCAGGAGCGGGGCGAGCCGGGCCAGGTCGCCGACGTTCACCGCCGTCGGGCGGTCGACGACGGCGTCCGGACGGGAGAAGCCGTGCCGGCCGAAATGGTCGGGGGCGTAGATCAGCATCGACTTGAACTTGTACTTGTGGAGGCCCGCGTTCCCGCGTCCGCCCTGCTTGCCGGCGCCGCGGCCGGCCTTGATCCCGCGGCCGTGCGTGCGCAGCCCCCGGAACTTCCGCGTGCGGCTCGGCATCGTCGTCGACCCCCTAGATCATCCGACGGACGAGGTCGTTGATCGCCGCGCCGCGGTAGCCGAGCGCCCCGCCGCGGGCGAACGGCTTCTTCGTCGACCGCCAGCCGCCTTTCGGCGCCTTGAGCCGGAACAGCGGCTTCAGCCGGTCGGCCGCGCCGATGCCGTTCGTGTGGACCGCCTTCGCGAGCGCGGGTCGCTCCGTCGCGCTCTCGATCGGCTTGCCGTCGACCGTCCGACCGCGGGCGGAGAGCAGCGCGTCGACCGTCGCCGGATCGGCCTCGCCCCACGTCACGTACCCCTGGACGGTCGAGAGCATCCCCTTCACGGTCGGGTTCTCCGGGACGACGGTGGCGTGGTTCGGGCGCGTCAGGTGGAGGTGGCGGAGCGTGTCGTCGATGTCGTGCCGGGCGTGGATCGTGCCCCGGACCCGGACGATGAGCCACGTCATCGCGGCGGCGGCCCCCTCGGCGGCCCGGGACGGCCCGGTCCTCCGCCGCGTCCCGGCGGTCCGCGCCCGGGCGGACCGCCCGGTCGGCGTCCCCGGCCACCCCGTCCGCCGCGGACGGGGCGCGGCGCTCCCTCCTCCTTCGGCGGGAGGATCGAGACGCCGACCGGTCCGCGGATGATCTTGAGCCGCGTCGCGTCGTCCGGCGGGACCTTGAGCTCGGAGAGGGCGACGAGGGCGGTGTACGCTGCCTGGGCGTAGTTGACCGTCGTCTTCGTGTGCCCCTCGGTGAACCCCCAGGCGTCGGTGAACCCCGCGAACCGAAGCACCGGCTTCGCCACGTCGCCAACGGCGAGCCCGACGCCGCGCGGCGCCGGCTTGAAGCTCACGACGACCGAACCGGCTCGTCCGGAGGCGAGGAACGGGAGCGTGTGCGGGCGGCCGCAGCCGCACTCCCAGCTGCCGCAGCCGCGGAACACCTCCACGATCTCGAGCTTCGCCCGGTCGATCGCCCGCCGGATCGTCGGGCCGACCTCGCGGCCCTTCGCCCGCCCGAGCCCGACGAACCCGTCGCCGTTCCCGACGACGACCGTGACCGCGAACTTGAACCGGCGACCGGAGTCGGTCATCCGCTGGACCATGTTGACGTCGAGCACCTCGTCGTGGAGGTTCGGGAGCAGCTTGTCGACGATCGGCGACTCCCGGAGCGGCAGCCCCGAGGCGAGCGCCTCGCTCATCGACGTGATCTCGCCGGCGGCGACCTTGCGGCCGAGCTCCGTCTTCGGCACCCACGGCGGCGCCGGCGCGGGCGTCGGCGGACCGTAGCCCGGACGCGGGGGCCCGGCGACGGCCCCGCTCATCGGGACGCCTCCGGCCGGGCGACGATCCCGGCGAGCGCGACCTTGTACGCTTCCACGGGCTTCGGGAGCGGCGTCGGCAGGTGGGCGCCGTTGAGCCGGTCGGGCGTCGGGAACCCCTCCTTGCCGTGCGGGATGTCGATCCCCGCATCAAGCAGCCCCTTGAGCGCGGCCGACAGCCGACCGCCGGGGGTCGGCCGCCGAAGCCCGACGTCGAGCACCGCTTCCGCCGTCCCCCCCGACTTGGCGCGGAGGCCGGCGAGCAGCCCGGTGAGATAGGCGGCCGGGGTGGAGGCGATCCGCGTCGCCGGGAAGTCGATCCGTCCCAACTCGGCGGAGTCGGCGGCGGCGACGACCCGATCGCCGACCGGGTCGAACGCGACGATCGAGACCCGAACGCGCCGGCCCGAGCAGCGGACGACGGCGCGGGACTGGCCCGAGCGGAGCAGCCGGAGCCGGACCCGGTAGTCGGTCTTCCCCTCGCGTCGGCGGCGGAAGTGGACCCGATAGCGCGGACCGGTGCTCATCGCTTCTCCTCGGGGAGGTGGCCGGCGAGCCGCAGGTTGACGAGCAGGTGCGCCCGGCTGCGGAACATCCCGCCTTTCGCCCGCCGGTAGAACTCCCGGTAGACGGCGGGGGGGATCTTCTTCGTCGTGCGGAGCTCGCGCAACAGGTCGCGCTGCGCCCGGATCCGTCGCATCCACCGCTCCTTCTTCGGGACGCGGGAGAACGGGGTTCCGCGCCGGGAGCCCGGACCGGAGTGGCGGCCCCGGGCGACCTCGGCGGCGTGGCGACGGGCGCGGACGCGGGAGGTGCCGGCGATCGCGAGGCGGCGGATGACGCCGGCTTTGATCGCGCTACGGATATCCGCGCGCGTCACCGCGTCGGCGAGCTCCTCCTGGTTGGCGGGGTCGATCCAGACGCGGCCTTCGCCGCATTTCAGCAGGGCCGCCGCGAGGCGGCGCTGGTTCGCGAGATCCGGCATCGGTCCCTCCTCACGCCTCCGTTTCGCCCTTGACGATCGGGTTCAGCACCCGGATCCCGAGCTTGCGCGCGGCCTCTTCGAGGATCAGCCGGCGGCGGGTCCCGACGGTCCGGGCGATCACGGCCGCCTCGACCTTCGCGTCGATCCCCTCCAGGTCGGGGGCGCCGCGGACGAGGACCGGCCGGAAGCCGCTCGGGACGAGGCCCCGGACGGCCGCCGGCGAGCGGTAGCCGATGCGGACGATCTGGGCGCGGTAGCCGTAATGCCGGCGCTGCTTGGATTGGAGCCCGCGCGGTCGACGCCAGCTCAGGTCGCGGCCGATCCGGTAGTACCGGTTCGCCGCCTGCCGGCCGAAGACGGGCCGTCGCCCGTCGATCGAGCGTCGGACCCCGAGCAGCACTCGGGTCCGGGGCGGCAGCGTCGCGCGCCGGGGCACCGTCGGCCCCTCCTCCTCGTCCTTGGCGGCCTTCTTCGCCGGGGTCGTCTCCGCCTTCGGGGCCGGGGCGGTCGCCGCGGGCTCCGTCGGCGCGGTGCGGCGCCGGCGCGGCTTCGCGGGGGCCGTCTCCTCGGCTACGGGGGCCGCGGGCGGCGACTCGTCCGCCATCAGCTCGCCTCCTTGAGGTGGGCCCGTTCGATCAGGTAGATGCCGTCCTGGAAGACGCGCGGATCGTAGTCGCGGATCCGCGTCATCCGCTCGATGTTCGCCGCGCTCTGGCCGACCTGCTCGACGTCGTGGCCGGTCAGGGTGACGAACTCCCCGGCGACCTCGGCCTTCGTGCCGGGCACGAGCCGGGTCGACCGCGGGTGCTTCTCGCCGAGGAAGTTCTCGATGACGAGCTCCTCGCCGCGCACCTGGACCTTCATCGGGAAGTGCGCCGCGACGACCTTCATCTTCGCCTCGACGCCCCGCGAGAGCCCGCCCCCGATGTTCCGCAGGTGCGCTTCCCACGTGTTCAGGAGGGAGCGGGAGCGCTTGCGGTTGGGCGGGACCTGGAGCGTGAGGGTCGCGTGCGATCCCTCGACCGTGAGCGCGATCGCATCG
>JASHXM010000042.1 GCA_030043545.1 Thermoplasmata archaeon
CCTCGCGGGCCACACGGTGAACGCGCGACGGGCGATGGGGGGGAAGAAGGTCGCCAACGCGATCCTCGTGCGCAATGCGGGCGCCCTCCCCGTTGAGCCGCTGCCGACGTTCCCGAGCCGGTACGGGTTCGCCGGGGGCGCGGTGACCGAGATGCCGGTCGAGCGGGGGATCGCTCGGATGCTCGGGCTCGAGGACCGGTTCGTCGGGCCGATGGGGTCGGACCGGGACGCCGGCTACCGGGACCGGGCCTCGGCGGTCGTCGAGCTGGCGGCCCGGTTGCCGTTCGTCTACGTCCACCTCAAGGGGCCCGACGAGCCCGGGCACGACGGGGACGCGCGCCGGAAGCAGGAGGTCGTAGAGGCGATCGACCGGTCGTTCTTCGGGCCGTTCCTGGAGCGGTTCGACCTGGGGGCGAGTCGATTGGCGGTCACCGCCGACCACGCCACCCCGTGCATCGTGGGGGGGCACTCGGCCGATCCTGTGCCGCTCGTCGTCGCCGGCGCCGGGGTGCCCGCCGGCGGCGGTCCGGTCAAGTTCGGCGAGAGCGCCGCCGCCCGGGGGGCGCTCGGCCGACGGCCCGGCCGGTCGGTACTCCCCCTTCTGTTCTCGGAGCCGTTTTCCCCGGCCGGTCGATGAGATCCCGGGGGTTGGTCGTCCCGCGGGAGCGCGGGGAGTCCGTCCGGCAACGGCTGGCGGCGGAAGGTTGGCTCCGAACCGATCTTCGGATCCGGTCCGATGCCCGGTCGCTCACCCTGCCGATCCAGGACGGGGCGCCCGTACCGGCCGAATGGGGGGTCGTCCTCGACACCGAGTTCGACCTACGCCCCCCCGACGGACCGGCCGACTACCGGGAGCTGCTCCGCGGCTCGGCGGAGGACCGGGCCCGGGCCCCGCGTTCGTTCGACGTGGTCGGCGACATCGTGCTCGTCCGGATCCCACGGGAGGCGGAGTCGCAGGCCCCCGAGATCGGAGCGGCGTTGCTCGCCTTCGTGCCGGGGGCCCGGATCGTCGGCGCCGATCGGGGCGTGCACGGCCTCGAGCGGCGGCGGCGGATCGAGCGGCTCGCCGGAGGCGGTGGCTGGGCGACGGTCCACCGGGAGAACGGGCTCGCGATCGACGTCGACGTCGAGCGCGCGTACTTCTCGCCCCGGCTCGCCGTCGAGCACGCCCGGGTCGCCGAGGAGATCCGCGCCGGGGATCGCGTGTACGACCTCTGCTGCGGGGTCGGGCCGTTCTCGTTGCACTTCGCCCGGGACGGGCGGGCGCGGGAGGTCGTGGCGGTCGACCTGAACCCGGCGGCGATCGACCTGCTCGAGCGGTCCCAACGCCGGGAGCGGTTCTCCGTCCGGATCACGACGCACGTCGCGTCGATCGAGGCGTTCCTCCCCGACCGGACGCCGTTCGAACGGGCCGTTCTCAACCTTCCCCACGAAGGGATTAAGTACGCTTCCTCGGTGGCCGGCGTCGTTGCGCCGCACGGACGGCTCTACTACTACGAGATCGTACCGCGGACGGAGTTCGAGCGCCGGGGGGACGTGATCGCGCGCACGATCGGGCCCCGCGGGGAATGGACCGTGCTCGGGTACCGCGTCGTCCATCCGTACTCGCCGGACTCCGACCTCGTCGCCTTCACCCTCGAGCGCGCGGGGGGGTGAGCGGGCCGATGGCGATGATCGTCCCCCTCGGGGACGTCTCCGACTCCGACCTCCCGCTCGTCGGAGGGAAGGCCGGAAAGCTCGGCGAGCTCGTCCGCCACGGACTGCCGGTCCCGCCGGGGATCGTTGTCACCACGGAGGCGTACGCGGCGTTCGTCGACGGGACCGAGCTCAGGACGATCGTGCCCGAGGCGCTGCGGTCGATCGACCCCACCGCCCCGGCGACGGTGGAGGCGGCCTCGGAACGGATCCGGTCCGCGTTCGAGTCCGTGCCGTTCCCGCCCGGGCTCCGGGACGAGATCGCCGCCGCGTACGAGACGTTCTGCCGCCAACAGGCGGTCAAGTTCTCCGCCGTCCGGTCGAGCGCGACCGCCGAGGACCTCGAAGGCGCGTCGTTCGCCGGGCTCCAGGAGACGTTCCTCAACGTCGCCGGGACCGACCACGTCCTCGAGGCGATCCGCAAATGCTGGGGCTCGTTGTTCACGCCGCGCGTCCTCGTCTACCGCCAGGCGAAGGGGTTCGACCATGCGGGGGTCCGCCTCGCGGTGCTGATCCAGAAGATGGTCGACGCGACGGTGAGCGGCATTCTGTTCACCCGCGACCCGAACACCGGCGAGAACCACATGATCGTGGAGGCCGGCTGGGGGCTCGGCGAGGCGATCGTCGGCGGCGAAGTGACGCCGGACCACTACGTGATCGACGGCGCGACGCAGAAGATCGTCCACAAGCAGATCGCGGAGCAGCGGGTCCGCGTCGTGCGGGCCGACGGCGGCGGGAACCGGCGCGAGGACGTGCCGGCCGCCGACCGCGCGCGTCAGAAGCTGCCGGACGCGCGACTGCTCCGGCTCGTCTCCCTCGCCCGTCTCATCGAGTCGAACTACCGGCGCCCGATGGACGTCGAGTGGTGCGGCGACGAGACGGCGCTCTACATCGTGCAGGCTCGCCCGGTGACGACGATCCCGACGTCGACCGCTCCGGGCGCGGGGCCGGCGGCGCCGATGGACGCCGGCGAAGCCCCGATCGTCCGGGGGTTCGGCGCCTCCCCCGGGGTCGCGGGCGGCGTCGCCCGTCTGCTCCGTGGGGCGGCCGAGATGGAGAAGCTCCGCGCGGGCGAGGTGCTCGTCACGACGATGACGACGCCGGACATGGTCCCCGCGATGTCGCGGGCCGCCGGGATCGTCACGGACGAGGGCGGGATGACCTGCCACGCCGCGATCGTCTCGCGCGAGCTCGGCGTCCCGTGCGTCGTCGGGACCCGGGACGCGACCCGGTCGATCGCCGACGGAACCGAGGTGACCGTCGACGGCAAGACCGGATCGGTCTACCGCGGCCGCCGCCCGGCGGCCGTGGGGAGTGCGCCCGCGGCCGCGACGAGCGGCGCGCCCGCCGGCGCCCACGAGTCGGCCCCCGTTACCGCGACGAAGATCCTCGTCAACGTCGGGGTCCCCGAGAAGGCCGAGGAGTACGCGCGGCTACCGGTCGCGGGCGTCGGGCTGCTCCGGATCGAGTTCATCTTCACCGCCCACGTACGCGAGCACCCGCTCGCCCTCCTGAAGAAAGGGAAGAAGGAGGAGCTCGTCCGCCGGCTCGCGGACGGGGTCGGGAAGGTCTGCCAGGCGTTCCACCCCCGCCCGGTGATCGTCCGGACCTCGGACTTCAAGACGAACGAGTACCGCGGGATGCCGGGCGGCGAGCCGTTCGAGCCGGTCGAGGAGAACCCGATGATCGGCTGGCGGGGCTGCTCGCGGTACGTCTCTCCCGTCTACCGGCCGGCGTTCGAGTGCGAGCTCGAGGCGATCCACCGGGTCCGGTCGGATCTCGGGCTCAAGAACGCGATGGTGATGCTGCCGTTCGTCCGGAACACGACCGAGCTCGAGGAGATCGCCGGCACGATGCGCGAGGCCGGCCTGCGCCGCTCCCGGGACTTCAAGCTCTACCTGATGGCGGAGGTCCCGTCGACGGTGTTCCTCGCGCGGGAGTTCTCGAAGCACTGCGACGGCTTCTCGATCGGCTCGAACGACTTGACGCAGCTCGTCCTCGGCGCCGACCGCGACTCCGAGACGCTGGGGCGGATGGGGTACTTCGACGAGCGCGACCCGGCGGTGCTGTCGGCGATCTCGATGCTGATCGCGGGAGCCCACGCCGAGGGGCGGACCGTCGGGATCTGCGGCCAGGGGCCGAGCGTCTACCCCGAGTTCGCCGAGTTCCTCGTCCGCGAGGGGATCGACTCGATCTCGCTCAACGCCGACACCGTGCTGACGACGATGCGGACGATCGCTTCGCTCGAGCAGCGGATGAAGCTCGACGGCGTGCGCGGGCGCTCGTAGCGGGGGACGATCGCCCGACGAGGGTCGGATGACGCGGATCCCGACGGACTCCGAGCTGTTTCGCCTGCCCGCGGAGCTGCCCCGACCGGTCGACGACGGGGCGGCCCGGCACCTGGTCGGACGGCCGCTCCCGGACCTCGAGCTCGCGTCGTCCGCCGGGGGAAGCGTGAACGTCCGCGCGGCCGCGAGCGAGCGGGCGGTGTTCTTCTGCTACCCGGCGACCCTCCGTCCCCCGGCGGTGATCCCGGGAGAGTGGAGCGAGGTGCCGGGGGCCCGCGGCTGCACCGTGCAGAACGCCGGCTATCGGGACGCCTACGCGAAGTTCCGGGAACGCGGCGTCGCGGTGTTCGGGGTGACCGGGCAAGGGACGCCGGACCCGGACGAAGGACTGGAGGCGCAGCGCGAGCTCGTTCGCCGGCTCGGGCTCCCGTTCGAGCTCCTCAACGACTCCCGGCTCCGGCTCGCCCGCGCGCTCGGCCTCCCGACGTTCCGCGCGGAACTGGCGCACCCTCGGGTGGAGTTCGGCGGCGCCGTCTACGACTTCCCGCTGCAAGGACGCGAGCTGCTGCGCCGCCTCACGTTCGTCGCGCACGCCGGCCGGATCGAGCGGGTCTTCTACCCGGTGTTCCCGCCGGACCGGGACGCCGAGACCGTGCTGGCGGCGCTCGACGCCCGCCGACCCGCGGCCCCGACCGCGTAGCGGGGCCGGTCGGCGTCGGTTCGCCGCGTCAGGCCTCGCGACCCCGAGGCGGCCGCCACCGCGGTCCGGTCGGCGGTCCGGGCGGCGGCAGGTCGAGTTCGGCCCCGGCGGGGAGCTCGTACTCGAGCGAGCTCGGGCCGGTGCGGAACCCGAGCGCCGAGAGCGGCTTCTCGATCCGGGGGGAGTCCGAGGCGATCGAGTAGCCGAGGGGCGGGGGATGACGATCCCGGGCCAGCGCCCCCGCGACCAGCCCGGTCGCCGCCCCGCGGCCGCGGGCGTCGGCCCGGGTCGACACGAGGTGGAGCCCCGCGTGACCGTCGCGCTGGTACCGGAGCGCGGCCGAGACCGGCGTCCTATCGACCCGGGCGACGATCGGGAGGAGCGAGTCGCCCGGGTGGGGGTGGTGGATCGCCGTCTCGAGCGCGGCGTGGAGTTCCGGCCGCTCGCGCTCGGCGGTCCAGAAGTCGACGACGGTGTCGAGCTCGTCGGCGCCGGCGTCGACCCGCACGCCGGGCGGGGCCGGGGGCGGGGGCGCCGAGGGACGCAGCCACGTGACCCTCGGAGCCACCGTCGGGCGGAAGCCGAACCGACGCAGACCGCGGTCGAGGTGCTCCGGTACCGGGGTGGAAAGCCGGAACCTGGGGCGGAGCGCCCGCTGGAAGTAGTGATCCAGGGCGCGTTCGA
>JASHXM010000043.1 GCA_030043545.1 Thermoplasmata archaeon
GCCGGAGGGATCTTCGGCAACGCGGGGCAGATGTGCTGGGCCGCCTCCCGCCTGATCGTGCACGAGAGCATCCGCGCGGCGTTCGTCGCCCGGCTCGGCGAGCTCGCCGCCGCGATGCGGCTCGGGCCGGGCGTCGAGGAGACGACCGAGATGGGCCCGCTCGTTTCGCCGGAGCAGGCGGACCGGGTCCTCGACTACGTGGCCGCGGCCCGGGCCGACGGCGGCCGCGTCATCGCGGGCGGCGAGCGGGCGACCGACGGCGCGCTCGCGGCCGGGAACTTCGTCCGGCCGACGGTTGTCGACGGCGTGCCGGGCGAGTCGCGGGCGGTCCGCGACGAGATCTTCGGTCCGGTCCTCACGGTCGCCGGGTTCTCCGACGTCGACGGCGCGGTCCGCGAGGCGAACGCGACCCGATTCGGCCTGTTCGGCTCCGTCTGGACGCGCGACCTCGGCACCGCGCACTCCGTCGCCCGCCGGCTCGAGGCCGGGATCGTCGCGATCAACGAAGGCCCCGTCACGTTCCCGCAGACGCCGTTCGGCGGATTCAAGGAGAGCGGGGTCGGCTTCGAGCAGGGATCGCGGTCGGTCGAGGCGTACACGCGGCGCAAGAACGTCGTCGTCCACCTGGGCGCCGCCCGGAAGAAGGCGTAGCGCGCGGTTCGTACGAAACGAGGATAGTCGCTCCCCCGGCTGGCCCGCCGATGGCCGCCCCGCCGACCGCCGCGCCGTACGGCTCCTGCCGCTTCTGCGGCGTGGCGACCCCGCCGGACGCGACGGCCTGCCCGATCTGCGGGATCGAGGCGCCGATCGCCGCGCCGACGACGGCGGCCGCGCCGTCCGTCCGCCGACGGGTGCGGTGGACGCACGCGCTCCGCGTCCTCCTCGTCGTCGGGGTCGCGGCCGGCCTCGCCTACACGATCGTCGACGCCGAGATCACGGGACCGCCCGTCGTCGCCGACCCGCTCACGACCGCGGGGGTCCACTCGATCCCGATCGGGTCGATCTTCACCCTCGCCGGGAACATCACCGGCGGCGACTACGTCGTCGGGAACTTCACGACGATCGACCCGTCCGGGCTCAGCCTCGGCGTCGTCGTCTACAACTCCTCGGAGTGGGGGAAGTTCGCCAACGGCAGCGCCGCGACCCCGGCCTGGTCGCTGCCGGCGGCCGACGAGGGGCGGATCATCTTCTCGGCGCCGTACACCGACTTCTACCACTTCGTCTTCGAGAACCCGTACCCCGCGTCGAGCGGCTTCGTCGTGACGGCGTACATCACGACGGAGTACGAGTCGAACGTCGGGGACGACGGGTTCGGCTAGCGCGCTACGCGTCCGGGGCGTCGGCGGCCGCCTCGTCCCCGCTCGAACCGTCGTCCTCGGAGCGGCGGAGCAGTTCCGCCGGGATCTGGTCGGCCAGGTAGACGGTCTTCCCCGCCTGCATGATCACGATCCCGGTCTCGCGGGCGCGGACGGCGTCGATCTCGAGGATCACGGGCGACGGCGTGCGGACCCGGCCGGCGGCGCGCGCGTCGGCCGCGGTCTTCGAGAGATGGACCTTCTTGCGGTCGGACGGTTTCAATCCGACCTCGAGCACGATCGCCGACTCCTCCGCCGTCACCGGGAAGTAGAGCCGCTCCGGGATCCGGTCGGTCGGAAGGTCGAGGTCGACCTCGAGCGTGTGGCCGTACGTCGCGCGGACCCGCTCCCCGCGCACCTCGTAGCGGCCTTTCGCGTCCGTCTCCGCGATCGCGACCAGGTGATGCGGGCGGAGCCAGTGGTACATCGGGTGCTTCCGCCCGATCGCGCGGACGAGCTCGGGAAGGTCGACCCACCCCTGCGGATCGATCGTGAGGCCGTACCGGTCCGGGAAGTGCCGCAGGATGCCGGTCATCACCCGGCCCAGGTGGTCCAGCTCCCGGTCGTTCATCAGGAACCGACCGGCGTGACCGCAGACCGGGCACGCGTCCGCCCGGAAGTAGCCGTGCTGCGGGCACTCCTTCAACATCGGACCGGGCGTCGGCTCACGCCTTCGCCTTGTCGGCCGCCTTCTCGAAGTCGGTCAACAGGTCGTCGTACAGGTCGGTCAGGTCCTTGAGGGTCCGCTTGAGCACCTGCTGCGGCTTCTCGCCTTTCGTCCGGAGGAGCAGCGTCGGCCGGTCGAGGTACGGGTGGCCGAGGAAGTAGCGGGCCTCGACGACCTTCTCCTCCTTCTGGAGCGCCTCGACGAGCGGGATCAACAGCGTCTCCTCGCCCTTCGGGAGCTCGACCCGGAGGAGGTCGTGCTCCTTTTCGACGACGCGGACCTCCATCGACGGCTCCGGGAGGCGAGCCACCGACCCTCGCTTCATAAGCGTGGCGGCGGGGCCGCCGGCGGGCGGAGGCGCCCGGCCGACGGACCTTTATCCCGCCCGCGTTCCGCGGGGCCGGGAGTCCGATGCGCTGGCTCGTCGTCGGGGGCGGGGCCCGGGAGCATGCGATCGCCGCCGCGCTCGCCCGGGCCGGCGCGACGATCGTGGTGGCGAGCGCCAACGCCAACCCGGGGCTCGACCGGCTCGCGGAACGCGCGGCGCGGCTCGACCCCACG
>JASHXM010000044.1 GCA_030043545.1 Thermoplasmata archaeon
GCGAGGTCAGCACCAGACCGGTGAAGAACCCCATGACGGTCAACGCCTGCTGGTGGAGGAGGCTTCCCTTCGGATCCGGCACCGGGCGACTCCAACCGTCGGCACGGCACTCCGAAGATAACGGTCCGCCCGGGTCCGCGGGAGGCGCGGGAACTACTCGTTGGCCCGGATCGCGTCCTCGACCAGGGTGACGGCGAACGGGATGTCCGTAGGTCGTGCGACCCCCATCGAGATCCACTCGGCTGACGGACCCCGCGCCCGAAGCCGCGGGTCGAGGGGGCCGAGCGACCGAAGCTCCCGGATCCGCTCCTTCGTCAGACGCACGTCCATCCGTCCGTCCCCATGGAAGTGGGCGATCTCTCGAGCGCCGGAGAAGTACGAGTCTGAATCGCCGTACCGGGACGGCCGCCGTTCGATCCCGGGAAGGGTCTCGATCCGTCGCTCGAGCTCCCTCCGGACCGGGCCGGTCCCCGTCCGCGCCGGTCGGCTCCTCGAACGATCTTCGCCTTCGGGGAGCGAGCGTTTCGCGCGCATCGGCCTCTCCAACCTCTGGGCGACTGGGTGGGGTGCCGCCGACGGTGCGGGGTTCACTCGGAGAGGGCGATCAGATCGCGCGCGAGCTCGGCGGGCCGGGTGATCATCGGCCAGTGGCCCGCTTCGATCACGCGGTGGGGTCCGTCTAAGGCGCCCCACTTGCCGGCGACGATCTCGTCGACGGGATCCCCGCTGAGGCTGCAAAAGATGTACGCCTCCTTCACCCGATCGTAGTTCGAGGAGAGCGTGATCGGATCGGCGGCGAGTTTCACCGGCCACGGCGTCGCGAGAGCCATCATCCGCTCGAGTTCATGCCCCTGGACGTCCCGACCGATCCGCGCGACGATCTCGGGGGTCAGCGGGACCCCCGTAGCCCCGGGCGGGACCGGCCCGAACTCGGAGGTGGGATCGAACCCGGCCTGCGGCGTTCGGACCCGCTCGGGACGGAACGCGTCGACGTAGATCGCCCGGTGGCACTTGGGGCCGGCACGGTCGGCGACCGCCGCGGCGACCTTCCCGGCGAAGCTGTGTCCGACGACGACGAACTCGTCGAGCTCGTGGTACCGCACCGCGTTGAGCACGTCCTGGATCGCGGTCTCCATACCGACACTCGGGCTGGCGAGATGGATCCGGTCCCCCATCCCGGTGAGCGTCACCGGGAACGCGCGATGGCCTTTTTTCTCGAGGGCGGGGACCACGGGGTTCCACGCCCAAGCCCCTAGCCACGCCCCCGGCACCAAGACGAACTGCGTCATCGCCCGAGGTGGGTCCGCCGGGGATACTACGCTGTCGGACAGGTCACGAAACGCCCTCCGGACCGTCGGGCCGGTCGTGCGAGGGTGGTCCGTGCGCCGGGAACGGCGCGCACCCGGCTCACGAGACGCACTCCGCCATCCGAGCGTTGCAGACGTGCGTGATACGCAACGTGTATGTCACGGAGATAGTCGCCGACTGGCTGTCCGTGAAACTTCCGGAAAGCGGGACCGGAAGGTCGGAGTAACAGGTGGACCGGCCGCTGCACGAGGGATAGCAGATGATCACTTCCTCGACCGTATACGAGTTCGTGCTACCGGGGGCAGCGGAAAACGCGATGGTGGTATCGGTGCTCGACGTCGGGTTGGCGCTGTTGAGCGTGACGCTCCACGATTGCCCGGACGGGTGACCGCTCTCGCTGAACGTGACCGTGATCGAGAACGTCCCCGTCGCGAACACCCAGTGCTAAATCGGGGCACCCCTTCTCCCCTCCCCATGTGCGAGGACTGTGTCCGCCCGACCGAGGCGGTGCTGGCGGGCCACCCTCCGTGCGGGTGCCGCGGTTGTACGACCCCGGGATCGGTGCTGGCGGTCGAACGCCCACCGGAGTCCGCCCGGACCGGACTGGGGCCTTGGTGCATCTCGTGCCACCACTTCATCGGCACCGAGAGTCGGAAAGGGCACTAGCCCGTCCGATCCGGCCCCCGGCGGCGCTCGCAGGGACTAGGCGGTGACGCCGGCGCGGCGAAGGACGGTCGCGAAGCGAGGATCGCGGCGGACGGCCTCGTACCGCCGATCGTAGAGCCAGCGGCGGGGCGCGAATCGAGCCTCGTCGATCGCCCGGCCGATCCACTCGAAGCAGCCGTCGAGGTCGCCGAGCTCGGCGCGGACGGGGGCGATACCGCCGGTCGGCCGCTCGTCCTCGGGGAGGGACTCCACCGTCGCGAGCAGCGTCCGGGCGCCGGTGGGGTCCCCCGTGACCGCCGACAGCATCGCTCGCGCGACCCGGACGGCCTGCCGGCCGGCGAAGTTCCCCTCGAACCACTCGACCTCTCGGCGGTACTGCTCGAAGTCGTCGGTGGCGAGGGCGAGGAGACCCTTCCGATCGTGGTAGAGGATCCCCTCGTGCTCGACCTCTCCGAGCCGAGCGAGCTTCGACCGGGCCCGGTCGAACTCGCCCAGGTACGTCAGCGTCGACACCTCCTCCCCCAGGATCAGCGCGGAGAGCGGGTCGAGCTGCTCGGCGAGCGCGAGCTCCTCGAGAGCGGCGTCCGGTCGGCGGGTATCGGCGAGGAGGGTCCCGTAGTAGAGGTGCGCGCCCGGAAAGCTCGGGTTGAGGGAGATCGCCGCTCGCAGCTCCGCTTCCGCGGCCGGGTATCGATAGTCGTCGCTCAGGTCGGAGGCGATCATCGTGTGCGCCTCCGCGAGATCGGGGTCGAGGTCGAGCGCCCGCCGCGCGAGGCGCCGGGACTCCCGACGAGCGTCGGCGCGCGGCATCCCTCGGTACAGCGCGGCGTGGTAGCCAATCGCCTCTGCCAGCCCCGCGTACGCGGACGCGTTCTCGGGGTCGAGCCGGATCGCCGCCTCGAATCGCGCGCGGGCCTCCTCGAGGCTCGACTGGGAGGGGTCGCGTAGCGCGGCCCTCCCCCGGAGGTACTCGAGGTAGGAGTCGGGTTTCGGCGCTCGCCGGTGACCGAGTCGGTCCGACTCGCCGCTCTGGAGCCGGATCTGAAGGGCGTCCGCGATCTCGTGGGCCAGCTCCGACTGGAGCGCAAAGATGTCCACAAGCTCCCGGTCGTATCGCCCGGTCCACAGCTGCTCCTGGGAGCGGACGTCGATCAGCTTCACCGTAAAGCGAAGGCGCGAGCCGTCCTTGCGGACGCTCCCCTCGAGCAGCCATTGAACGCCGAGCTCGAGCCCGACCTGGGACGCCGGTTTCGGGGCGCTCCGGTAGGCGTCGACCGAGGTCCGCGCGATGACGCGCAGGGCCCGGAGCTCGGAGAGGACCGCGATCACCTCCTCGGTCAGCCCGTCGCTGAAGTAGGCGTCGTGCGGGTCCGGGCTGATGTTGGCGAACGGGAGGACGGCCAGTCGACCGGCGGCGGCTCCGTCCGCCAAACTTCCCGTGGACCCGCCCTGCCACGGCAGCCGCACCCGGAAGATCGTGACCGGGAGCTGAACCCCCTTGAGCGGCTGCGGCGGCAACGGGTCGAGCGGGAGCCCGAGCTTGTTCACGACCTGATCGAAGACCTGCTGCGAGACCGCCACTCCGCCCGCCTCGGCCGCGGGTTGCACGCGGGCGGCGATGTTCACCGCGTCGCCCAAGATGTCGTCCCCCCGCTGTTCCACGTCCCCGAGGTGCACGCCGATGCGCAGTTCGATCGGCGGCCCGCCGGCGGCCGCATTGCGTTCCCG
>JASHXM010000045.1 GCA_030043545.1 Thermoplasmata archaeon
CCGCGACGGCCGCCGAGGTGTCCCCGGGACTGCCCACCCCTTGGGCGGCCCGCTCCACGTCGAACGCCCGTTGGGCGAGCTCGGCCCGTCCGATTCCGCCGCGGGCGCCGGCGAGGGTGGCGGCCAGCGCCGCGACGAACGCGGCGGACGAGCCGAGACCGGCGGAGCGGGGGATCCGCGACACCGCGCGCACGTCGAGCGGCGGACCGTCGGCCCACCCGCGGTCGATCGACTCCCGGAAGTACGCGTGCCGGGCCCGCGCCTCCGGATCCCCGCCCAGGCTCCACCGTCCGTCGGCGGCCGGCCGGACGAGCGTCTGGGTGGTGAGGTCGAGGGCGAACAGCAGTTCCGGTCCGCCGCGGACGACGGCGTGCTCGCCGAAGACGATGCACTTCCCGGGAGCGACCGCCGCGGACGGGAGCGCCCGCGCGGGGATCGCCTCGAGCGGCTCGGGGGTCATGGCCTCCGGGTGGGAACGACCCGCTTGCCGCGGACCGTCGGCACGATCCGCCGTTCGGCGCCGCGGAACGCACGGGCCGTCGGGAGCCCCCCGAGCCGGTCGAGCGCGACCGCGAGGGCGGCGACCTCGCTGTGCGGCTGCGCCCCGACGGCGACGTTCGCCCCGGCGAGGCGGTAGATCTCCGGCGGGACCTTCGCTCCGCCGACCACGAACAGAAGGTCGCCGCCGCGCCGGAGGCGGGGCACGGCGCGGTCGATCGGCTCGCCGTACATCGTGAGGTGGACGACCGTCCCGCGGTGGTCGCGGACGACGCGCCGCCAGTCGGGGGCCGGGACGACCTCGAAGTCGCCGCCCCAGCGGCGGCCGACCCGGGCGAGGCGCTGGGCGAGATCCGGGTCGGGCGGATTGAGGTACATCCGCCGGGCGCCGAGGGCGCGAGCCGCGAGGGCGAGGTGCGTGGTGAGGCGGGGGTCGCGGCCGGGACGGTGGCCCAACCGAAGGACCGAGATCTCGCGGCGGGGCTTACCCGTCGACGTTCGCCTGGAACCGCTCGATCCGGTGCCCACGGTACTCCAGCTTCTCCGACCGCTTCACGAGCCCTTTGAGGCGCGTCGGCGACATCCCGAGCTCGTCCGCGATGTCGGAGAAGAACCGGCCGTCCGGGCCGGCGGCGTCGAAGATCCGCTGCTCGAGCCGCGCGTACTCCTTCGGCGCCATCGTCGCGATCGCGAGCACCTCGGAGATCTCGACGAGCGGGCTCGTCGTGCTGACGTTGATCGTCGAGTAGTAGAAGTGGTAGCTCTTTTCGGGCTGCTTCTTTCCCTCGCGCGCGACCCACCGGGTGTCGATCAGCCGCAACTTCTCGAAGAACGCGAGCGCGCGCACCCCTTCGACCCCGAACTCGCGCCGGACGTCGTCGAGGGTGAGCCACTCCTCGCCGAGCCGCTGGACGAGCTTCAGCTTCACCGGCGTGTCGACGGCGCGGAGGATCGGCACGAGGTCGCTCACGTCGTTGACGACCTTGATCCGGTGGATCGCGGCGGCCATCGAGATCACTCCGCCGGCCGCGGCGCGGCCGCGGCGATCAGCGCCCGGCGGTACTTCCCGTAGCGGTCGGTCGCGTCGAACCGGGCCGGGTGCGGCGTCCGCGTCGCGGCCCCGCACTGGGGGCATTCCGCCTTCAGCGTGTAGCGGTCGCACGGTCGGCAGATCCGGAGCAGGGAGTCGGTCATGCGCGGGCGAACGCCCCCTCCCCGCCGGCGCCCCGGATCGACTTGAGCGCCGCCTCGGTCCCGCGTTTGAGCGTCTCTTCCGCCTGCTTGTACTGAGAGGCGACGACGCGGATCCGGTAGCGCGGGGCCCCGACGTACTGGACCTCGACCGCGGTCGGGTCGGCCGCTTCGGCGGCGGCGAGCGCCGCGCGGACGTCCTCGACGCCGTCGGCCTTGCGCGAGGAGACCTCGAGCATCCCCAGGATCGTCACCTGCGGCGGGACGATGTTCTCCCGCGCGACCTTCAGGAAGGCGGTCGCCCACGCCGACTTCTCGTTCTCCTTCTGGAACCGCTTCGGGTCGGCGGAGGCGACCTCGAATGCGGCGAACAGCGAGCCGTACCGCTCGATCAGCGGCGGTCCGATCAGGTCGACCGTCTCCGGGCTCGGCTTGCCGAGCGTCGTCGCGACCTGGTCGACCAGGCGCATCGCGCGCTGCTCGTTCTTCCACGCCTGGACCTTCTCGCGGCGCTGGTGGTCGTTGATCCGCTTGAGCGAGAGGTCGATCTGGCTTTTCGCCGGGTCGACGCGGAGGACCCGCGCGACGATCTTCTGACCTTCGCGGATGTGGTCGCGGATGTACTTGACCCACCCGGCGGCGACCTCGGAGAGGTGGATGAACGCCTCGCGCTTCTCGAACTCGTCGAGCGTGACGAACGCCCCGAAGTTGCGGATCGAGGTGACGGTCCCGATGACGAGCTCCCCTTCCTCGGGCAGCTCGGTGCGCAGCGGCATCCGACCCGTCGGCCCTCGCCTACGCCTCGAGCGTCCTGAGCCGCTCGCCGCG
>JASHXM010000046.1 GCA_030043545.1 Thermoplasmata archaeon
CTGCTCCGGGACCCCGAGATCCCCCCGGAGGTGCGACGGAAGATCTCGGAAAGCGGCTCCCGCCGCGTCCGATGGTACTGGGAGCTCGAAGCCCCGGACGACGGTCGCGGCGGCCCGCGTTCCGCGTAAAGGCTAAGAAACACGCTCGGTAGTCGAGCGTATGGGTATCGCACTCGCTTCGCCGTCGCGTCTTGCCTCTCTCGAGGGCCGACTGCCGACGGTCGCCACGCTCTGCTCCCACTCCTCCCTCCAGATCTTCCACGGAGCCCGCGCCGAGCAGCTCCCCACGCTCGGACTGTCGGTCGGTCCGCCGCCCCGATTCTACGACGCGTTCCCGCTCGCCCGACCGGACCGGTTCCTGTCGGTGCCGAAGGTCGCCGAGCTGTCGGGGACGGTGCCGGCCCTCCGCGAGGCGGGGGCGGTCCTGATCCCCCACGGTTCGTTCGTGGAGTACCTGGGACCCGAGGCGTTCACGAAGCTCGACGTGCCGGTGTTCGGCAACCGGGCGGTCCTCGGCTGGGAGTCGGACCGGCGCAAGGAGCGCGACTGGCTCGAGTCGGCCGGCGTCTCGATGCCGAACCGGTACGAGAGCGCCTCCGAGGTCGACGGGCCGGTGATCGTGAAGTACTACGGGGCGAAGGGCGGGAAAGGGTTCTTCCTCGCGAAGAACCGGGAGGCCCTCGCCGACTTCCGCCCGACCGGCCCGTACGTGATCCAGGAGTACGTGCTCGGCACGCGCTACTACATGCACTTCTTCTACTCGCCGCTCTCCGACCGCGGCTACCGGGTGGGGCACGGGTCGCTCGAGCTCCTCGGGATGGACCGGCGCGACGAGGCGAACATCGACGAGCTGTACAAGCTCGGCGCGCAGGAGGAGCTACTGAAGGCGGGGATCCGGCCGACGTTCGTCGTCACCGGGAACGTGCCGGTGATCCTGCGGGAGTCGCTGCTCGGGAAGGCGTTCGACGTCGGCGCCCGGATCATCGAGCGGTCGATCGAGCTGTTCGGCGGGATGGTCGGTCCGTTCTGCGTCGAGGGGATCATGACCGAGGAGCTCGAGTTCAAGGTGTTCGAGATCTCGACCCGGATCGTCGCCGGGACGAACCTGTTCATCTCGGGGAGCCCGTACTCCGACCTCGTCGCCCCGGGACTCTCGACGGGACGACGGATCGCGCAGGAGCTGAAGCGCGCCCAGTCGGAAGGGCGGCTCGCCGAGGTCCTGAGCTGACGGCTCCCCGGCGCCAGGGCGGACGGGCGGAGCACCGATGACGCTCGCCATCGAAGCCGACCACCTGGGCAAGGTCTACCCGCACTCCGCGAGCGGCGTCGCCGCCCTCTCGGACGTCTCCCTCGCGGTCCCGACGGGGGGCGTCTACGGCCTGATCGGGCGGAACGGAGCGGGGAAGACGACGTTCATCCGGATCGCCGCCACGCAGCTCACGCCGACGTCCGGGACGGCCCGGGTCCTCGGCCTCGACGTCCAGGGCGACGAGCGGGCGATCCGGGCCCGCATCGCGTGCGTGCCCCAGGAGTCCCGCCCGCTCTACTTCCTGCGCACCGAGGAGGTCGTCTACCTCTACCTCAAGATGCGGGGGCTCCCGTCGGCCGACGCCCGGCGTCGGACGAAAGAGGCGCTCGACGAGCTGTCCCTCACCGAGCACCGGACCCGGCTCGTGAGCCGCCTCTCCGGCGGCACGCGCCGGCGCGTGCTGTGCGCCATGGTCCTCGCCTCGGACGCCGACGTGATGTTCCTCGACGAGCCGACGACCGGGCTCGACCCGCTCGCCCGCCGCGAGGTCTGGCAGGCGATCCGCCGGGCGAGCCGGGAGCATCGGACGATCCTTTTGACGACCCACTACCTGGACGAGGCCGAAGCGCTCTCCGGTCGCCTCGCGCTCGTGGAGCGCGGGCGCGTCGTCCTCGAGGGTTCGCCGGCCGACCTCCGCGCCCGCATCCGGCACCCGTACCGGGTGACGATCCGGGGCGCGATCCCCCGCTCCGAGCTCGACGGTTTCGGGGACGTCTCCGAGATCGAAGGCGGGTTCCTCGTCTTCGCCCAGGAGGAGGCGGCCCGCGAGCTCGCGCGACGGGCCCTCGAGCGGGGCGCGAAGCTGTCGATGGGGCCGGTGAGCCTCGAGGACATCTTCCTCGAGGTCGTCGGCCGGGCGATCGACGACGACAACGGCGCGGAGGAGAAGGCGCTCGAGGAGAGCGCATGAGCGAGCGGCACCGGCTGAGGTCGCTGTTCTCCCTCGTCCTGCTGAACGGCCTGATCCCGATCCGGACCCAGCCGCTCTACCTCGTCAACCTGCTCGCGTCGCCGCTCTCCTTCCTGTTCTTCATCGACGTCATCTCGAAGGGGACGCTGATCTCGTACGGGATCACCGGCGGGCTGATCCTCACGATGCTGTCGGCCGGCACCGGCCTGCAGACCGACCTGACCCACTACCGCCACGACCTCAAGTTCCAAGACGTCGTCGTCGCGTCGCCGGTCGAGGCGCCGGTGTACGTCGCCGGCATGGCGCTCAGCGAGCTCGTCTACTCGCTGCCCGGGATCGCCGTCTTCGTGGCGCTGTTCATCGCGAACGGCCTCGCCACCCCCGAGGCGGCGCTCGTCGTCGCCGGGGTGCTCGTCCTCGTCTGGGGGTTCGCGACCGCGCTCGCGTTCACGCTCGCCACGTACTTCGAGGACGTGCGCGAGACGTTCATGTTCAGCCCCCTCATCTCCCTCCTCCTCACCGTGCTGCCCCCCGTCTACTACCCGCTCGCCTACCTGCCCGCCTGGGCGCAGCTGGTCGCCCGCTTCTCGCCGACGACGTACGCCGCGAACCTGGTCCAGGGGGTCGCGATCCACGGGCAGTCGATCTCCCCCGCCGCGGCGGCGCTCGACTGGGGCGTCCTCGGCGCGGTGACCGCCGCGCTGTTCCTCGTCGCGGCGTTCAAGGCGCGCTGGAAGGAGCCGTAAACGCGCGTCCGGCGCGTCGCGCGGCTCGCGCGTCGCGAGGGCTTATGTACGCGGCGTTGGGTGCCAGCGGCCGATGCTTTCGTTCGGCGATAACCGCGGCTTCGCGACCGCCGACGAACGGTACGCGCGCTGCCTCTTCTGCGGCAAGGAGATGGTCGTCCTGCCGAACGACCGGCGGGCCGGCAGCTGCTTCGACTGCCTCTCGCTCTCCCTGCCGATCGCCCGGCCGTGTCCGGCGTGCGGGACGACGATCCCCGGCGACGAGCGCGCCACCGGCTGCGGGGCGTGCGGCTGGTATCCGCTCCGCGACTGACGGCGACGGGGCGTTTCGCCGCTAAGCTTATTCCCCGCGCCCCGTCCGACGCCGAGGGCGTGCCGAGGTGGCTCAGTCCGGTACGGCGCGAGTCTGGAAAGCTCGTGGCGGAATACGCCTCGGGAGTTCAAACGCCGGCGGCGGCCGCTCCGCCCCGGCGGGGAGTCTCCCCCTCGGCGCTCCCCTCCCGACCCCGGTCGCCTCCGCTCGATCGGCGGAGGCGCAATGACGGTTCCCGCCCGCGCGGCGACCCCGGCGCTGCTGCAGATCGACGCGATCCTCGGGCGCCTGGAGGGGCCGGACGCGCTCACCGAGGTCTGTCGGTTCCTCCGCAGCTCGTTCGCCCACTTCGGCTGGGTCGGGGTCTACCGGAAGGACGGGACGACGCTCGTCCTCGACGGGTGGGACGGCGACCGTCCGACCGAGCACACGCGGATCCCGATCGAGCGCGGGGTCTGCGGGCGGGCCGCCCGAGAAGGGCGGACCGTGATCGTCGACGACGTGCGGACGGACGCCGACTACCTCGCCTGCTTCCTCGAGACGCGGGCGGAGATCGTCGTCCCGGTCCGGGACGGGCG
>JASHXM010000047.1 GCA_030043545.1 Thermoplasmata archaeon
CTTGCGGAAGTACTTGTTGTCGAACGATCGGACGTGGCCCAGGAACTCCGCGCCGCGGATCGACCGGAACGGGTGCTCCGACATCTCGATCCGGTGCGCCTCGCCGTCGTAGATCCGGTCGAGGCCGGCCGCGCTCAGGAACGCGAGGTTGAACCGGGAGCGCGCTTCCGCGATCGGTACGTCCGCCGCCGGGGGCGCGAGCCCGATCCGGGGCGCCCACCGCGCGATCGTCTCGGGCGTCGCTTTCGGGAGGCTGCCGATCTCCTGCGTGGGGAACAGCGTCATCGACGGAGCGCCTCCGCGAGGTGGGGAAGGACCGCGAGCTTGGCGACCGCGGCGTCGAACGGCAGCAGGTCGAGCGGCGGCGACGGACCGAGCGCCACCCCCGTCGGGGACCACGCCTTCTCCAGCTCCCGGATCCGCGCGGCGACGCCGTCGACGTCCTCGGGCAGCGACGTCCGAGAGTCGAGGCACCCGATCCCGAGCTCCCGCTCCCCGAGCGGCGCTCCCCGGGGTGCCGTGGTGTCGAACAGGTCGACCCCGACGCCCGCGACGGGGAGCTTTCGAAGCAGCGGCATCGCCCTACTCCCATCCCCGAAGTACGTCCACACGAGCGACCGGGAGCGGGGAAGGGCGTGGGCGAGGCGTCGGTACGCCTCCACGACGTCCGCGCCGTCGCCGTTCGGAGGGGCGTACGCCAGCATCGGCTCGAGGAACTCGACCTCCGCGGGCGGAGCCGGGCGGACGGACGCGAGCTCCGCGCCGAGCGCCTCCGCGACCTCGACGACGGGCGGGCGTCCCGCCGCCGGCGCGTACTCGAACGCGGAGAGCGACGCGAACGTGAACGGCCCGGGCACGATCGCGCGCGTCCGGGGCCCGTCCGGCAACCAGGACGCGAGGCCGCCGCCCCCCCCGACCGGGGGCCGGGTGAACACCGGCCGCCGGTAGAACGCGTTCGTCTCGAAGAAACGGGTGAGCGGACCCGCCGAGACCCCTTCCCATAGGGTGGTGAACGGGCGGAACGGGTCCTGCCATCGGAGATAGCCGTGGGTCCGGACGTCGAGCCCGATCCGTTCCTCGGCGGCGCGTACCTCCGCTTCCGCGGTTCGGAACGCCGCTTCGCCGTCGGCCGGGGAGATCCGTTGTCGATCGAGGTCGCGGGTCGCTCGGATCAGCGCCTCGGTGCGGGGGAACGCGCAGGTGACCCCAGTCCGATAGGCGATCATGCGCGGCCTCCGCTGCCGTTGCCCAGCTCCCGCTCGATCCGGCCGAGCAGCTCGACGGCCAGGGAAAACCGCCGGGGCGTCACGACCTCGATGTTCGCCCCGAGTGGAACCGCGGCGGCGTGCCGCCCCCGCTCCTCGGCGACGGCGTGCCAGGTCCGGACCGCGGCCGCGATCGACCCGCTCCCGTCCTCCGAGATCAGGCCCCGCTCGAGCCGTTCCGGCACTTCGGCCCCGAGCCACCGTACGTAGTCGACGTCGTCCTCGTCCGCGATCGGCGCGAACGACAGCATCACCGACGCCGGGGCGACGTCGTACGCGGCGCAGAGGCGCGCGTACTCGTCGAGGAGCGAGGCGATCGGCTCCGGATCGAAGACGATCTGCGTCGTGAAGAACGAGGCCCCCGCGCGGGTCTTCGTCAGCATCCGGTACCCTTCGTGCTCCCGCTGAGGGATCACGACGTTACCGATCCGTCCGCGGTGCTTCCGAACCAGGGGCAGCAGCCCCGCGTTCGCGGCGGCGACCGACGGTCCCTCGTACGGGATGTACCGGCTCGAGCCGCCGACGAACACGACGTTGCGGATGTCGGCCTCGATCGCCCCCTGGCACCACGCCTCGAGGTCAGCGATCGAACGGACGTGCGCCACGACCTTGTTGACGATCACCTCGCAGCCGGCCCGCTTCGACACCTCGGCGGCGAACGCCCGCACATCGCCCGACCGGTAGTGCGGCTGGCCGTTGTGGTTCTCGCTGACCAGCTCTGGGATCACGATCGCGTCGACGCGCGAGTGTATGTCGAGGAGCGACACGATGCGGGTGACGTACGACTCGACCTTCTCGGGAGAGGTCCTTCCGGTCGGGGGGACCGGTTCGAACAGCAGGGGCCGGTCGCGAAGCGCATCCGAGAGCGACCGCCTCATCGGACCGCCCCCAGGAGGGACCTGCCGTCACGCGCAAGGCGTAGCCAGACCCCGCCCGGCACCCGTCCAGGGCTCAGGTCTCGGTCGCGCCGCATCAACGTCCCCAGGTCGGTTCGACCCGCGCCGCCCGCTTAACGTTACGGTCCCGAGTTACCCCGAAGTTGTCGCGCCCCTGGCGACAAAAGAGGCCCGGGGGGGCTCGGATCACCAGCGCCGGTACGACGGCTTTGACCTCGGCGGCGGCGACTCTCGGGCGGGCCCGGGTCCTCGCCCTCGGCCCCGCGGGCCGTGCCGCCGACCCGGGTCACCGGAGCGACGCCGAGGCGGACCCCCGCCGCGGCCCGGTGGAGGACGACCTTCTCGCGGAGGGGCCGGCGCCCCGTAGTCGAACCCCGGGATCCGGACCCGCGAGATCGGGAAGCCGATCAGCCGCTCGATCCCCTTGAGGTCGGACTCCTCCTCGGGGGCGACGAGCGTGTACGCCTCTCCCCGGCGTTGGGCCCGCGCGGTCCGACCGACCCGGTGGACGTACACCTCCGACTCGTGGGGCACGTCGAAGTTCACGACGTGGCTCACCCCTTCGACATCGATTCCCCGCGCGGCGATGTCGGTCGCCACGAGCACCCGATGCGCGCCGCCGCGGAACCCCTCGAGCGCCCGTACCCGCTGGCTCTGGCTCCGGTTCCCGTGGATCACCGAGGTGGAGACCCCCCAGTGCTCGAGCTGCCGCGCGAGCCGATCGGCCCGGTGCTTGGTCCGGGCGAAGACGAGGACGCTCGTCATCGTCTCGTCGTCCAGGAGCTGGCGGAGCAACGACGCTTTCAGGTGGGCGGGGACCGGGAGAGCGAGGTGAGTGACGCCGACCGCGGCGACCGTGGTCGGGTCGAC
>JASHXM010000048.1 GCA_030043545.1 Thermoplasmata archaeon
GGCGCTGTGCCCCCGCCGAACAGCCCCGCGAGGACGTGCCCGGGTTCGTACTCCGCCCGGCCGATCGAGGCGGGGGTTCCGTGCCAGTACGCGACGAACAGGCCGATGCCGGGGTCGACGGGACGTCGCTGAGCCGGGGGGCCGAGCGGCCCCGCGCCGAAGGCGCCGCGATCGACCGAGACGAAGTCGCGGTACCGGCCCTCGTCCCGGACGCGCTCGATGCGCAGCTCCGAAGACGTCGGTCCGACGGGGGTCGCCGTGGCCAGATCGAACACCATCAGGGTCTCGCGGGGCCGAGGACGGAACCCGGCGTCCGCGAGGGCCGTCGACAAGCCGGGCGACGGGTCGTGGCTGTACAGCTTCCAGACGATCAGCCGGTCGCGGGCCCGCGCCCACTCCTTCTCGTGCGCGACGGCGCGGCGAAGCTCCGCGGGATCGAGACGGGACCAGAGGATGAACGATTTCGACGCCACCACGAGCCGGGTGAGGTTCTCGGCTTTCTCGACCGCATACGTGCCGAACGTCGGCGGGTCCTGTCGACGCTCCCGGTCAAAACGGGAGAGGAGCTCCTTCGATTCCATGCGTTCGCGCCTCCACGCCCGAGGCGGCGCATAACGCTCGCTTCCGTTCGACGACCTCGGTGTGGGTTCGAGACCCCTCCGGCGAGCGGGCGGGCGAAGCGCCCGCGCCCGGCGCGCACCGAAGCGAGCCGGTCCGGGCGATCGGGGCCCGCCCGGTCGGGGCCAGCTCACCGAGCGCGTCGTCGAGTCCCGACCAGGATCTCGAGACCGTCCGCCAGGGTTCCCGCCCAGCAGGCGTAGTCGTGGCCTCCTTCGAACTCCGCGTAGCGGACGGAGTACCCTTTCGCGACGAGCACGTCGCGCAGGTGGCGGACGCCGGCGAGAAGGGACGCCTGGGTCCCCGGGAACACCGTCCGCTCGAGCGTTCCGGCATCGAGGTAGAACCGGGTCGGTCCCCGGGGGGCCCGGGCGTATTCGTCCATCAACGTCGGTGCTCCGAGCATTCCCCCGGTCTTCGACCAGGAGAAAGCGCCGGACTGGGCGAGCACGTTCCCGAACAGTCTCGGATACCGCAGGGCGGCAAAGGCGGCCGTCAGTCCTCCCAGGCTCGACCCGAGGATGACGGTCCGTTCGGCGCGCGGCGTCCACCGGTACGCCCGACGCAGCCGGGGGACGAGCTCCCCCCCGAGGAAACGGGCGAACCGAGGATTGTGCAACAACTCCTCGTCCCGCGCGCCGGCCGCGTTCCCGACGAGCACCAGGACCGCCGGGGGGATCCGGCGTTTCGCCACGAGATACCCGACGATCTCCGGGGCGGGCACGATGCTCTGGTACGACAGGCCATCGAGCGCGACGAGGAGCGTGTAGTCGGTTCGACCGGCATCGAACCCCGGGGGCGTATAGACCCAGACCGATCGCTCGCCGCGGAGGTGCCGACTCCGCATCCGCGTGTGGTCGACCTTCCACGGCGGCTTCGTTCGGAGACGGCTCCACGGTTGGGACGGCGCCCCCGGGAGCGCGAGGACGGAGACCGTCGTGGCGACGTCGTCCGGGTCATCGGGGTCCCGCGCCATCGTCAGCCGGACCGGATTGTGGGGATCCGGCCCCAGCGACCGGAAATACCCGGCCCACCCGCCGCCGTCCGAGGGGTCGGGCAATGGCCGCGGGGAGTACGCGTACAGGGCGCGCGTCCGCCGCGGCAGTGCGAACGATCGGTACCAAACGCCGGTTTCGCCCAGTCGTTCGAGCTGGTTCTCGCCGGCGATCGGATTCGCGATCGGGGTGTACACCGTCGCCGAGGCGACCGGAGGGACGGGGCGCCACGCGAGCGTCACCCGGAGATGGCCCGGGTCGTCGGGGAGACGCTCGACGAGCGGCAGGCCGTGCGAAGCGACCTCGGCCCAGAGCGATCGGAGCCGATCTTCATCGGCTCCGTCGGCGAGGCGTACAAACTCGGCGAGTCGAGGGCTCGCGACCATGGGCTGGTCCATCAGCGCCGCCGACGAGGCCGGAGCCCGGCTGAGAATATATCCTTCCTCGAAGACCGACGCCCGCGGGGTCCGGCGCTCGGCCGCATTCGCGCGCGGGCGTCGGACGCGACGCTCCGGAGGGACCGTCAAGTACGGACTCGGGTTCCGTCCGGCGAGAGGAACGGCCTTGAGCGGCCGGTCCCCGGAGAGCGGACGATGAGCGCCTCACGCAAGGGGAGCCCGCGCGCCCGATCGGTGTTCAGCAAGGAGGAGCGCGCCGCGATGCAGGAGGCGATCCGGGAACGGCGGTCGCGCGCCAGCGCGGCGGACGGCGAGCGCGACGTGCTCGCGAAGATCGCCGGAATGCCGGGGCCGGATCGGGCCCTGGCCGAGCGGTTCCACGCGATCGTTCGGACCCACGCGCCCGGGCTGACCCCCCGGACGTGGTACGGCATGCCGGCCTATTCGAAGGAGAGCCAGGTCGTCTGCTACTTTCGGCCCGCCTCGAAGTTCAAGACCCGCTACGCGACCGTGGGGTTCAGCGACGAGGCAGCGCTCGACGACGGCCGCATGTGGCCGACCGACTTTGCGCTGATCGCGCTCACCGACGCCGAGGAGACCCGGATCGCCGGGCTCGTGAGAAAGGCCGTGGGCCTGCGGTGAGCCGCCGACCCGAGGGGGGGCGGCCGGACCTCGGTCCCCTCGGGCCCGCCCGACCGGACGACCTCTAGCGCGGAGGCGGTTGGCGTCCGAGACGCCGATGCAGGAGCGCGGTCGAGCGTCCCATCCGCGCGTCGAGGACCTTCCATGCGCCGGGAGTGTCCGGTGGATGCCAGCTCATCTCCGAGAAGACGAACCCCGGTTCGAATGCCGAGACGACCTCCCCCAGGGACGGTCGATGGGGCGGTCCGAGCGAGGTCCGGACCTCCCGGGGGATCCAGGTGAGCAGCAGGGGCGCACCGGGGCGTAGCACCCGGACGAGTTCCCGGACGTACGGCGCTCGCTGCCGGATCGGGAGCGAGTGAAAGCATCCGTTGTCCACGGCGCCGTCGAACCGCTCCCGACCGAACGGCAGGGCGTCGGCGCTCGCGACTCGGAGGTCGACGTCGACCCCGGCGCGCCGGGCCCGGTCCCGAGCGGTCGCGATCGCGGTCGGCGCGACGTCGACTCCGCTGGCCGAGTAGCCGCGGCGGGCCAGCCAGAGGACGTTCGAGCCGGTCCCGCAGCCGACGTCAAGAATCGAGGTGCGGGGTCGGAACCGCTGCTGCCGGACGACGCGGACCAGCCAGGGAGACGGCCGCGCGGAGTACCACGGCATCTCGCGATAATCTCGGCGACGGTACCAGTCTTCCCATTCGTCGAACTCCGGACGAGAGCGGGGGCGGGGCACCGGCGGCCCGCTCGATCTCTTCAACGATCTCTCCGCCCTCGGCGTGCCGCGGTGTGAAATCAGGGTATCGACCGCGCCGGTCCGCTCCCGACCGTCCACGCGGCGGGGCCCCGGACCCGGCCGCCCCGGTGTGGGCGGGGCGGAGTTGGCGGGCCGTGCTACGGCGTCGCCGCACCGAGGGCCGACCGCGGCGGCCGGCGCCTCAGACAAAGGGCTATGTACGATGCCCGACTCGTTCCCCCGTACCGCACGCGCCGGCACCGGACCTCGGGTCCGGGTTCTCGGCGCGGAGCTAACTCAAGGGAGGTGAACTTGGAAATCATGACAGAGATCTCCGAACAACGACTGGCGTACTGGTTCGGGCTCCTGGGAGGCGTGCTGATCGGCCTCGGCGGCCTGGTCAGCCTCCTGCTGGGGACCGCGGACCTGATCCTGGGCCGGCCGATCGGGGCCCTGAACGCCGCGGGCGAGGGCGTACTGCTCCTCGTCGTCGGCGGACTCGCCCTCGTCTTCGCCTGGCTGGGCCACCGGCAGTGGAGCGCCCGCCCGGTGCCGAGCGGCGTGATGCTGGTGCTGGTCGCGATCGTCGGCTGGGTCGTGGTCGGGATCGGCGCGAGCCTCCTCGGGCTCGTCGGCTCGCTGTTCGTCTTCTTCGCCGGGGTACTGTACCTCCTCGACCCGGCGCAGCGGGCGTTCCGAGTCGCCGTCGCGACCCCGTGAGGTCGGTCCGGATGGGACGGGGGGCCGCCCCGTCGTCCGGTTCGGTCAACCCCTTCCATCCTGATTTTGGGAGCGCTCGGCCGAGCAAGGCCCGGGCCTCGCTCGGGCCCCCCGGGGGATTCCGGTTCCGGAAAGGCGAGCCAAGCCGGCCTCACCCGCCCCGGTGGACCCCGGTTCCTCCTCGGTGCTCAAGCGGGTTCGTGCCTTCCCGCACGGTCGATGCGCCGTGGGAG
>JASHXM010000049.1 GCA_030043545.1 Thermoplasmata archaeon
CGGACGTCGGGGCCGGGTCGGCGGCGGGCGCTCGGCGGCCGGCCCAGCGCGCGCGGCGGCCGTAGAACGCGCGGGTGGTCGCGGGGAGGTCGCCGATCGGCTCGAGGCCCGGCAGGACGTCCGCGAACTGGGTCGCCCGGCGGTCGAGGACGATCGCGATCCCGCGGTCGTGCTCCGAGCGGATCATCCGTCCGAGCGCCTGGAGGATCGCCCGCTGCGCCGGCGCGCGGACGGCGTACTCCCACCCGGTGCCGCCGGTCCGGTCGAAGTACGCTTGGAGCGCCTGGCGCTTCGCCGTCGGGCGGGGGTACGGGATGCCGACGAGCACGACCGCCTCGAGCTCCTCGTCGGGGTAGTCGATCCCCTCCGCGAGGCGCCCGCCGGCCACGCCGAGGAGCACCGTCCCCTCCGGGTCCTTCTTCCACCCTTCGACCGACCGCCAGAGGTCCCGCGTCGACATCCGCGGCTGCTCGATGAACGGGGCCCCGGGCAGCTGGGACTGGAGCCCGGCCTCGAGGACCTTCTGCAGGAGGTCGAAGCTCGGGAAGAACACCGCCGTCTTGACGGGGAGCGACTCGAGGACCTCGCCGATCCGGTCGGCGAGGCGGGGGATCGCCCGGGGGTCGCTGCGGAGCTCGTCGAACTGCGTGGAGACCGACCGGTCGTAGAGGAACCGGCGGTGTTCGGCGGGGAACGACGACGGGACATCGAGCTTCCGGGCCTCGGGGCCGAGCCCGAGCGAATCCCGGTACTCGTCGAGCGGCGCGAGCGTGCCCGAGAGGTGGACGGAGAGGTGGCAGCCGCGGACCGGCTCCGCCGGGGACGAGGCGTCGAGGGCGTACGCCTCGAGCGCCGGGCGGGGGAGCCGGGTGGCGACCTTGACGTAGCTCGGCCCGTCGAGCTGGGGCCAGGAGAGCAAGGTGAGCGCGACGGTGTGGACCCACGACCGCGGGAGGTGGCGCTCGCGACGGCGTTCCTCCTTCAGGTTCTCGCCCCACGTCGCGAGCTCGCCGAGCCACGTGTCGAGCCGATGGGTCGTCCCCCCGATCGCCGTCAGCAGCGCGTCCTCGAAGACGTCCGACGGCAGGATCGCGTCGTCGTCGCGGGCGAGCGCCTGGACGAGCTCCTCGACGGCCGCGCCGACGATGTCGAGGAACCGGGTCGCGCTGGGGCCGTCCGTCAACTGGAAGTCGCCGCGGTCGGCGACCTCCGCCCGGGCGCGGCGGACCGACTCCTGCGGCAGCGAGACGGTCGTCAGCTCGCGGAGGTGGTCGGGGAGGTTGTGCGCCTCGTCGACGACCAGGTCGACCCCGCCGAGCTCGACGCCCATCCACCGGAGGAGGGCGGGGCGGATGTGCGGGTGGAAGAAGAAGGCGTACGGGGCGGTGACGAGGCGCGCCCGCCCGGCGAGCCGCTTCGCCATCTCGTACGCGCAGAGGTTCTCCTCGCGGCACGCGGCGTCGAACTCCCCCGGCGTCGGCAGCTTCGCGCTCAGCCGGTCGACGAGCGGCTCCAGCTCGCTCTGGAGCACGCGGGCGTAGTACGGGCAGCCGTCCAGGTCGGTCAGGTCGATCTCCCCGTCCTCGGGCAGCTCGGGCGGGGGAACGGCGGGGGCCTCCCCCTGCATCGCCCGCTCCGTCGCCCGCTTTCGGTCGGCGCACAGCTTGCCGTGCTCCTCGGCGGTCGCGCCTTTCACCTCGGCGACGTTCTCGAGGAGGAAGCACCGTCGGGCCCGCCCCTGGAGGCCGACCGCGAGGATCGGTCGGTCGAGGCGGTGGCCGATCGCCCGCACCTCCCGCAGGACCTGGACCTCCTGGGTGTGCGTGCGGACGAGGTAGAGGATCCGGTGCCCGGTCGCCTCCGCGTGCTCGACGAGCGGCGCCAGGGTGGCGATCGTCTTGCCGCTCCCGGTCGGGGCGTTCACGAGGAGGGCCCCGCCGCGGCTGGTCAGGTCGGCGACCGAACGGACAATCGCCTCCTGGCCGGCCCGGACGCGGTACGGGAACAGGACCGAGCCGGCGGCCGCCGGGGATGCGGGGGACGTGGAACCCACCCGGCGCTTCGGAGCCCGGGACCCTCGCTTTAAATTGCGCCTCTACTGGAACGCGCGGCGCGCCCCCGGGCGGTCGCCCCGGCTCCCGGCGCTCGTCGCCCCGCTAGCCGTACGCGTACCGGATGCCGTACGGACCCCGGGGGAGCGTCCAGCGGACCGACCCCTGGTCGCAGGCGATGTCGCACGCCCCGCACTCGATGCAGTCCTCGTAGCGGAAGACCAGCCGCCCCTCGATCCGCTCGTAGCATTTCGCCGGGCAGACGATCGTGCAGAACGAGTGCGGGCACTTCGCGCAGATCGGCGGCGTGACGGTGATGTGCGCGTGGTCGCGGGAGTCCGGCGTGCTGCGGACGGTCGCGAGCCGCCGCTTGATCTCGATCGGAGCGGGCGGGGGACTCCCGGGCGCCGCCTCCCCCGTCGCCGACGCCATCGTCCGAGCTACCCCGGCAGCTTCGCCAGGATCGCCAGGTCGTCCCGGACCGCGGCGGCGCTCTTCGCGAACGCCGTCCGCTCCGCCGGGGCGAGGTCGACCTCGACGATCCGCTCGATCCCGTTCCGTCCGAGGACCGACGGGACGCTCAGGTAGACGTCCCGCTCGCCGAACGCCCCGTCGAGCTGGGCCGAGACGGAGACGAGCCGGTGCTCGTCGCGGGCGATCGCCGCGACGAGCTCGGCCTGGCTCGCCGTCGGCGCGTAGAAGGCACTGCCCGTCTTGAGGAGGTTGACGATCTCGCCGCCGCCCTTCTGCGTCCGCTCGACGATCGCCGCGAGGCGGTCGGCCGGCAGGAGCCGGGCGAGGGGGACCCCCGCGACGCTCGACAGCGACAGGATCGGGACCATCGTGTCCCCGTGCGACCCCAGCACGAACGCGGTGACGTCCCGCGGGGCGACCCCGAGCGCCTCGGCGACGAACCAGCGGAACCGGGCCGCGTCGAGCGTCCCCGACTCGCCGAAGACGCGGGACGCGGGGAGCCCGCACTGGGCGCGGAAGTAGTGCGTCATCACGTCGACCGGGTTCGTGACGACGACGCAGACGGCGTTCGGCGCCTTCGCCCGGACCGCCTGCGCGTGGCCCCGGACGATCGCGGCGTTCTTCTCCAGGAGGTCGGAGCGGCTCATCCCGGGTTTCCGCGCGAGGCCGGCCGTCTCCACGACGACGTCGGCGCCGGCGATCGCGTCGAGCGAGGTCGACCCCCGTACGCGGGTGGAGAAGCCGAGGATCGGGGCCGACTCCTGGAGGTCGAGCGCCTTCCCCTCCGGCAGCCCCTCGACGATGTCGACGAGCATCACCTCGCGGGCGACGTCCATCTCGGCGAGCCGTTGCGCGAGCGATCCCCCGATGTTCCCCGCGCCGAGCACGACGACCTTCGCCAGCCCGCTCATCTTCGTCGGTCGCGGACCACCTCGCGCGGGGCTTAACCTTGGCCGCTCCGCCTCTCGGCCGAAAGCTTGATTCTCCTCGCTCCCCGTTTGCGGCGCCGATGGTCGATGCCGACTCGGTCCTGCAGGGAGTGCAGGAACGGGACAAGTGGCGCCGCCGGGTCGACCTGTTGGAACGCTCCCTCTCGGAGGTCCGCGGCCGTCGGCGGCGGGTCGAGCTTCGGATCAAGAAGGTCGACCGCGACCTCCTGCAGTTGAAGCGCCTCAGCGACTCCGTCCTGGACCTCGCCCACGCCCCGTCGTCGATCGAGGTGAGCCGTGCGCCGCGCGGACCGCTTCTCTGACCGGGTCGTCGAGCTCCGGGCGGCGCGCGACGAGCTCGTCGCGGAGCTCGCCCGCATCGAGCGGGAGGAGGAGTACCTCCGGCTCAAGGTCCGGCAGGCGCGCGAGCAGGTCCGCTACTACGACGGCCTCCTCGCCCTCCTCCAGCGGGACTGGGGGAAGGCGCCGGGGCTCGCCGAGCTCGTCCGCCGCCTCGGGTGACGGGACGACCGTGCCGGTCGTCGTGGTCGTCGGCGCGGGGGCGGTCGGCTCCCTCCTGGGAGGGCGCCTCCACGCGGCGGGCACCCCGGTGCTGCTGGT
>JASHXM010000050.1 GCA_030043545.1 Thermoplasmata archaeon
GTCTGGATCGGATGGCTTGCCCCGTTGACGCACCAACTCGTCGAGTTGCTGCACGACGTCGCCTCCCACCAGGTGACGTTCGCCGATTGCGTCGAATTCCATTCGAACGTCACGGTCGCGACCGACGCCGGCACCGACTCGACCGAGAACGCCTTCAGCGTGTCGGGGCTGATCACGTACGAGTGGCTGTGCTCCGCGGTCGACTGGGACGACCCGTACGGTAGGGCGACGGCGACGACGACGCCGGCCCCCACGATCGCCATGGCGGCCCCCACCGCCAGGAGACCTGTCCGCACGACCCGAGCCGATTGCGCCACTCCACTTATAGCTCCGGCGGATGGGGTTGACACCCCCGGGGGGGGTCCAGTCCCTGGACGCCCCTTAATATGGGTCGGGAGGCGATGCGGGAATATGGCCGAGACCGGGTCTTCGGCCCCTGCTCCCGGGCCCGACACACCGACCCCGTGCCCGATGTGCCATAGCACGCATCGCATTTCTGACCCCGTACGGGCCGAGACAGTCTGCGGCGAGTGCGGACTCGTGCTCGACGACAGCACCTCGCTCGCGAGCACGGCTCCTCCGATCGCCTCTACCGCCACCGAAGGGAGCGGGCGGGGGATCGGGCCGTTCGTCGCCCCCGGAGGGGTCCGACGCTCCCTGGGCAGCACGCTCACCCTCTCCCGCGACGGCCAGGGCCGGCGGCTCGGGTGGCGACGAAGGTACGAGTTCCAGCACCTGAAGCGGGTGATGAGCCGCCAGACGGCGCGGGTCGCCGACGGCCCGCTCGACCGCTCGCCCGCCCGCGCGGAGATCCTCCAATCGGTGCACCGGCTCGGGGTCCCCGACATCGTCGGGACCGAGGCGGAACGGGTGTTCGCGGCGGCCCGGACGGCGGGCGTGTTCCGGGGCCGGAGCCTGTCGGCGTGCGTCGGAGCCGCGGTCTACGCGGCGTGCCGCCGGTTCACGATCCCGCGGACGCTCGGCGAGGTATCGGTCGCCGTCGGCGGACGCCGCTCCGAGGTCGGCCGCACGTTCAAGATGGTCCAGCGCAGCGGCGTGATCGCCGTCCCGGGCGTCGGGTCGAAGGCGTTCCTGACCCGCTACGCCCAGGAGCTCGCCCTCTCCCCGAAGGTCCGCTCGACGGTCGAGTCGATGCTCGAGACGACGCGGGATGACGCGGAGCTCTCCGGCCTCAGCCCGCACGGGCTCGTGGCCGCGTTGATCTACCTCGCGGCGGAGCGGAACGGCGAGCACCGCTCGCGCGCCCAGGTCGCCCGCGTGAGCGCGGTGACGGAAGTGACGCTCCGCTCGACCTGCCGGCTCGTGGAGAAGGTCTGGTCGGAGACGTCGCCCGGCAGCCCTAGCGCGTGAGGTAGTAGCCGGCCGCCTTCTCGCGGACCTTGCGACGGGCGAACCCCTTCGTCTGCAGCTCCTGCAGGGCGTTCATCACCATCGTCTTGGGGAGCTTCACGGTCTGGGTGATCCGCTCGGCGGTCCCCATCTTCTCCTCGGAGAGCATCGCCATCTCTTTCATCGTCTTGTAGACCTTGACGCCGTTCCCCGAGAGCTCGTCCTCGATCGCCATCGCCGACTCGCGCTCGGGGACTCCGGCCCCAAGATAATGGTAGTGGCGCCCGCGGCGCCGGCGTCTTAGCGGCGACCGCCGTGGCAGGGCGTGACCGCCCGCGGAACGGCCCTGCCCGAACGCCGGGGCGCCCGCCCCGGGTCCGTGGTCCTCGTCTGGGACCCCCGGTTCGAGCAGTACGATCTCGGCCCGGATCACCCGTTCTCCGAAGCCTACCGGGGGCTCGCGGTCGACCTGTTCGAGCGCTCGCTCGACGCGTCGGAGCGGGAGCGGGTGGAGTGGGTCCGCTCCGTCGAGCCGGCCTCCGCTTCGACCCTCGAGTCGTTCCACGGCGGCCGGTACGTCGAGTGGGTCCGGGAGGTCGGCGCGGGCCGGGCGACGGTGATGCTCGATCAGGGGGATACCCCCGGCACGCCCGGGTGCTACGAGGCCGCCGCGCGGATCGTCGGCGGCACCGTCGAGGCGTTCGCCCGGACGGACGCGCACCGGGTCCCCTCGTTCAACCCGGCCGGCGGGCTCCATCACGCCCACCGGGACCGGGCGAGCGGGTTCTGCATCTTCAACGACGTCGCCGTCGCGATCGCGCGGCCGATCGCGCGGCGGCGCCGAATCGCCTACCTCGACATCGATGCCCACCACGGTGACGGCGTCATGTACGGATTCTACGACGACGGCCACCTCCTCGACATCGACTTCCACGAGGACGGCCGCTCGGCGTTCCCGGGGACCGGGTTTCCCCGCGAGACGGGCACGGGCGACGGCGCGGGGCGAAAGGTGAACGTGCCGCTACCGCCGGGGGCGGGCGACGAGGCGCTCCTGCCGCTGTTCCGACGCCTCGTCCCTCCGCTCCTCCGAGAGTTCCGCCCGGAGGTGATCGTGCTGCAGCACGGCGTCGACGGCCACGCGGGCGACCCCCTCGTTCAGCTGCAGTACACTCCCGCCGCCTACGTCGAGATCGAGCGGACGGTCCTGGCCTTGGCCGACGAACTGTGCGACGGTCGCCTGGTCGTGACCGGAGGCGGGGGCTACCGGCCCGAGTCGGTGAGCCGAGTGCTCGCAAGAGCCGGGCGACTGTTCGGACGCCTGCCGCTGCCGGCCCCAGACCAAGCGACACCGACCGCCTGGTGCGCGGAGTTCTTCGAGGTCACCGGAACCGTCGCGCCGGATCGATGGGCGGGGCCGGAGCCACTCCCGCCGTCCCCGTGGCGCGCGCAGGACGAGGAGGCGCTGGTCGCCGAGCTCGAGCGGCACCTCGGGACCAAGTTTCCCCTAGCCGACCAAGGCGGCGGCTGGACCGGCCCCGAGGCGCCGGCCGGCACCGCTCCCGAGGCTCGGCGGTCGACGTGAGCGCGCCGGCGGCTCCTCCGCTCGACACCGCGCCGCTCGACGGCTTCTCGTTCGCGTGCCAACCGACCTGCGGGCTCTGCTGCTTCGCGGAGCCGCAGGTCCCGACGCGCGACCTCGCGCCCCTCATCGCGCTGCTCCCGTCGGTCCCGATCGTCGGTGACGGCCCGACCCGTCGGGTTTCCGCGTGGCCGGACGGCGGTGCGTGTCGGCTCCTCGATGGGGACCGGTGCCGCGCCCACGCGGCCCGTCCCGCGCCGTGCCGGGAGTATCCGATCGTCGTCACGGTCACGCATCGTCTGCAGGCGACCCTGGTGCTGTCGTGCCCCGGCGTCGACCTCGGACGGCTCCGGGGTCGCTCCGTTCCGGCGGCCCGACCTCCGCCCGCGGGACTCGATCGGGAGCTGGCCGCGGTCCGGGCCCGGATCGATCGTTCGGTCGGAGGACGGCTCCGCGTCGCCGCCCGTCGCGCGCGCACGCTGCCGCCGGCGGAGCCGGGAGCCACGGAGGAGCTCGCTCGCCGCCTGCCCGAGCGCCTCGACAGCCTCGCGGCCCGATGGCCAACGCTCCCGGAACCTCCCGACCCCGCGGACGGGTTGGAGCGCCTCCCGATCGTGCACGACTCGGGGATCGCGCCGGTCGCGTTCGCCGCGGGGATCGGGGGCTGGGAACTGCTCCGCCTCCTTCCGACCGGCGGCGTGGACCGAACGCTCGGGATCGTTCCGCCGCCCGACCGGATGCCGGCGCTCGCGGCCGATGGTCGGGAGTTGCTCGTCGGGTACCTCCGCTACTGGCTGGAACGCGACGCGCTCCTCCCGTGGGCGATCGCTGCCGGCGGAGAACGCCGCCCGCTCGGGGCGACCGAGGCGTCCGCCCATGCCCTCGAGGAGATCGCGGCGGTCGTCGTCGCGCGTGCGGACGTCCTCGGGCGGCACCGGGGTCGGGGGGCGACTCCGCTGGGGTCCGCCG
>JASHXM010000051.1 GCA_030043545.1 Thermoplasmata archaeon
CGCCGTGACGGCGACCGACCCGGTCGGATCGCTGAGCCGGGACCGCCAGAACGTCGGCGGCTCGTCGCGGCCGACCGGTTCGGGCGGCGTGAGCGTCCCGGCGACCAGCGCCCGGTTCATCCGGGCGCCGAACGGGCTCAGGACGTGGGCGACCGGTCGGTCGCCGGTCCCGCGCTCCTCCTCGAGCGAGCTCTCGAGCTCGCGGGCGGTCACGCGCCACGCCAGCTCGCGTCCCGGCACGGCTACGCCCCCGCGAGTCGGCGCGCGAGCTCGTCCGTCGCGACGGCGAGGTCGACGTCGACCGGCTCGACGGACTCCGGCGTGACGGTCAGCCCGAAATCGTCGCGGGACGCCGGTCCGCGCACCCGGAGCCGTCGGCCGAGGAGCGCTTCCAGCATCTCCTCCGCGAGGCGGTCGGGGTCCGGTTGGGCGGCGAGGCGTCGGAGCGCCTCCGGGAGCGTGACGCCCCACAGTCGCTCCGTGACCCCCCGATCGGCGGAGATCGTGGCGGCCCCGGTGCCGTCGTCGAGCACGATCCGGGCGCGGAGGTCGGGCACGGCGTCGACCTGTCCGTGCACGCGGCAGACCCCGCCCGCCACCGCGCGACGGCACGTCGGGCAGCGGTAGACGACCCCGCTCGGCGGGGCGAGCCCGACCACGATCCCGTCGATCGCGACCACCGCACCGCCGCCGGCGTCCTCGACGTCGGCGATCGACCGCGGCGGGGCGGCCAGGACCGCCGCCGCGTCGGGCAGGTCGGGACGTTCGATCCGCTCAACGATCGACCGCTCGTCGACCACGAGTTGAGGGCGACCGCGGAACGCCCGGACATACCCGCCGGCGATCCGGACCGCCTCGCCCGGCTGGAGGCCGAAGTCGCTCCAGGCGGAGAGCGTCACGGCTCCGGACCGGTCGGCGATGATGCCTTCGTGGACGACCCGGCGCTCTTCGCCGACGCTCACGGTGCGGGGAGCGATGCGCGCGATCCGCACCTCGACCCGGAACCCTTCCTCCGGCGGCCGGAGTTCCGCGACGGGGCGCAGCGGAAGCTCCGTCGGATCGACCCGAGGGAGTTCGGCCGGGGACGCCGGCCCGACCCGGGTCTTCCACGAGAACGTGAGCTCGGGGCGACTGCGGAACTCGCGGACCTCCGCGCCGACCGCGCGCAGGACGGTCCCCCGTTCGATCCCGTCCTTCGGCGGGTCCCACCAGGTGAATCGGACGGTGGCGGTCCCGTCGGTGAGGAGCCCGGAGAGCAGCGGCCGTCGACTGCCGTCGGTCCGCCGGGTCACCTCACGCCGCTCGACGGAGATGACGCGGCCGACGACCTCGACCGGCCCGGCGGTCGGGGTGAGCGCCTGGAGGCGCACCTCGACGACCGGCGGGGGGCTCGGATCGGGCATGACCGCAGCGAGCGCGCGGACCGTCCGACCCGATAAAACGAATCGGCCCGCGCGGAGGATGGACGACGCCCGGGTCGGAACGAGGCCCGACGGCCCCGCGCAAGGGTATTCTATCCCACCTCTCCGTCCGGTCGCGCATGGGGCTCAACTTCTCCCAGCGGGTCGACCGGCTCCTCAAGGCCCGCGACTCCCTGCTCTGCGTCGGGCTCGATCCGGACCCGACCGCGATCCCGAAGCCGCTGCGGCGGCTCGGCCCCCGCCCCCAGCTCGACCGGTTCCTCGGCGGGATCGTGCGGGCGACGTGGCCGCACACGGCGGCGTACAAGATGCAGCTCGGCGCCTTCCTCCAGTACGGTCCCGTCGGCTTCGCCGCCCTCGCCGCCATCGTGCGCGCGATCGGGCCGACCCGCCTCAAGATCCTCGACCTCAAGGCGAACGACATCCCGAACTCGATGCGGATGGTCCGGGACGGGGCGTTCCGCGGCTTCGGCTTCGATGCGGTGACCGTGACGCCGTGGAACGGATGGGAGACGTTCGCCCCGTTCCTGGAGGACCCGACGCACGGCGTCTTCGTGGTCGCGCACTCGTCGAACCCGGGGTCGGTCGATTTTCAGGAGATCCCCACGCCCCGGGGGCCCCTCTGGCTCGCGGTCGTCGGCGAGGTCCGCCGCCTCGCGCACGCCCACGGCAACGTCGGGGTCGTGCTGGGCGCGACGTTCTCCGACGCCATCCGGACGGCCCGCGCGACGGTCGGGAACGGGGTCCCGATCCTGGTCCCGGGGATCGGCGTCCAGGGCGGCTCGCTCGCGACGACGGTCCGGGAAGGGGTCGATGCCCACGGGCGAGGCCTGCTCGTCAACGCCTCGCGCAGTATTCTCTACGCGGCGAGCGACCGCACCTGGCAGTCGGCGGCCGGCGCCGAGGCCGAGCGGCTCGCGACGCAGATCAACCAGCTGCGGCTAGGGCTTCGTACAGCCGGATGAGCTGACCGGCGACGGTCGGGAGTCCGTACCGCTCCTCCGCCCGCCGGCGAGCGGCCGCCCCCATCCGCCGCGCGAGCGCGGGGTCGTCGAGCAGCAGGCGGACCTTCCGCGCGACGTCGGCGGCGATCAGCGGTTCGGTGAGTAGCCCCTCCCGCCGATCCTCGATGATCTCGCGGACTCCCGGGACGTCGGCGACGATGACGGGGAGTCCCATCGCCATCGCTTCCGCGGCGGCGAGGCCGAACCCCTCGAGACGGTTCTGCGACGGAAAGACGAACATCTCGGCGAGCGCCAGGTAGCGCGGGAGTTCGTCGTCGGTGACCGCCGGGCAGAACCGGACCCGGTCGCCGAGCCCCATCCGGGCCGAGAGGTTGACGAGCTCGGGAAGCCGCGGGCCGGCGCCGATCACGAGGAGGACGGCCTCGCTCGGGAGCTCGGCGAGCGCGCGGACGATCACGTCGACCCCCTTGTGCGGCACCAGCCGGCCGGTGAAGGCGATCACCCGGCGGCCGTCGAGCCGGAGCTCGCCCCGGAGCGGGCTCGCGTCGAGCCCGGGCCGGAACCGGTCGAGGTCGACGATCGACGGGATGATGTCGAGCGGACGCCCACGGAGCACCGCCGACGTCCCGCCGTAGCTCCGGGTGTGCACGATGATCCGCCGCGCCCGGGCGAGCGTCGGCGGGAGGAACGCCCGCTCGTACAGCCCCGACAAGGCCCGGCCGCTCCACCCCGGCAGGAACAGGTCGCAGTGGTACGTGAGGCAGATCGGGACGCGGGAGGCATCGAGCGACCGGGCGGCGAAGAACGAGGTGAGCGGCGGCGGGTAGTGGAGGTGGGCGACGTCCGCCCGGACCGTCCGCAGTGCGCGGCCCGTGCCGAAGTCGATCGGCGTGTTGAACACGACGCCCGCCGATCGGCTCCGGACGATCCGGTACCCGTCCTTCTCCTCCGCGGGCGGGAGGTCCCGCCGATACCGGGCGGTGACGACGGTCACCTCGTGGCCCTGGCGCGCGAGCTCCGTCGCCAGCGTGCGGACGTGCGACTCCACCCCGCCCGCGTGCGGGTAGAAGAACGGTGCGACCTGCGCGATCCGCACGGCCCGGATACCCGCGGGTCCGCTTTACCGACTGCGCTGGGCGCCGGTCGGCTACGCCGGGGTCGCGGGACGCCGGGGCGCCGCGTCGGGGAGCGGCGTCGACTCGCGTCCCTGGAACATCGCTTCGGGCGGCAGCGAGGCGATCTCCGTGCCGCGCATCAGCTCCCCGAGCCCGGCCGACACCCGCGCGAGCACGTCGGGCTGGTCGAAGTGCAGGGACGCCTCGACGACGGCGCGCGCGACCTTCGCCGGGTGCTGTGACTTGAAGATCCCGCTGCCGACGAAGATCCCGTCGACCCCGAGCGTCCGGCAGAGCGCCGCATCGGCCGGGGTCGCGATCCCGCCGGCCGCGAAGTTGACGACCGGGAGTCGGCCGAGCGAACGGACCTCGAGGAGGATCGACTCGGAGACCCGCTCCTTCTTCGCCCACGCGCCGAGGTCACGGCGGGGGAGCTTGACCACGTCGTCGACCTCGCGCCGGATCTGCTTGATGTGGCGGACCGCCTCGATGACGTTGCCGGTCCCGGCTTCGCCCTTCGTGCGGATCATCGCCGCGCCCTCTTCGATCCGTCGCAGCGCCTCCCCGAGGTTGCGGGCGCCGCAGACGAACGGGACCCGGAACGCGCGCTTGTCGACGTGGTCGAACGGGTCGGCCGGCGTCAACACCTCCGACTCGTCGACCATGTCGACCTGCAGCGCCTCGAGGATGCGCGCCTCGGCGGTGTGCCCGATCCGGCACTTCGCCATCACGGGGATCGAGACCCGCTCCTTGATCTCGCGGACCTTGACGGGGTCGGCCATCCGGGCGACGCCGCCGGCGGCACGGATGTCGGCCGGCACGCGCTCGAGCGCCATCACCGCCACCGCGCCGGCCTCCTCGGCGATCGCGGCCTGATCGGCGGTCGTCACGTCCATGATGACGCCGCCCTGCTGCATCCGGGCGAAGCCGCGCTTCACCAGCTCCGTCCCGAACCTGAGCTTCTCGATCGTCGCCGGCATCGGACCGGCCGTTGTAAGGCGGCCGCGAGTATAAGACGGTCGTCCGCGCCGCCGGACCGACGTCCCGAAACCTCAAATCGCACCGCCCTCTCCCGTCGGCCGGCAGGGGGAGCTGGGCACCGGCTGAGAGGACGAGGGCGACCTCGTCGACCCCACGAACCTGTACGGGATAATGCCCGCGAAGGGAACGCGATGCGGCATCGGATAGCTCCCTCCCGCCGGGCGGCGGGGGGCGGGTGACCGACGCCCCAGCGACGCATCGGCTGCGACGACCGGGCCGGTCCGCGCGCCTCTACGCGGCCGTCGCCGTCGCGCTCGTCGTCACGGCCGCCGGGGTCGGGCTCGCGGAGTACATCTCGGAGGTGTACGGCGAACCGACGCTCGTCATCTACACCTATCCGAGCTTGCTCGGCGGGGTCGACTGCGGCCCCGCGCCGGGATCGCCGGTGTACGACGCCGTCTTCGGCGCCTTCGCCACCGCCCATCATATCCGGATCGAGCTCGCGTGCCCCGCCGGCACGCTCGTGGGCACGCTGGAGGCCGAGAAGAACGCGCCCGGCGCGGACCTCGTGCTCGGCCTCGACGAGATCACCACGCCCGAGGCCGAGGCCCGCGGCCTGCTCGTCCCGTACGCCCCGCCGGGACTCGCCGACGAGCCGGCGGGGCTCGCGGCGGAGATCTCGCCGGACGACGCGGCGGTCCCGTACGAGTACGGCTACCTCGCGATCGACTATAGCCAGAACCTGTACAACTCCACGCACGGAGCGATCGCCCGGGCCAACCTCTCCGAGTTCGCGACCAACGCCTCGACGTGGGGGGCGCAGCTGGTCACCGAGGACCCGACGCAGGACCTGACCGGCCAGGAGTTCCTCGCGTGGGAGGTGGAGTACTACGAGACGGTGCTCCACGAGAACTGGACCGCGTTCTGGACGGCGATCGCGCCGGATCTCCCGCCCCCCGCCCCGTCGTGGGGGTTCGCGTTCGACGACGAGTTCCGCAGTTCGGCGACCGGGGACCAGGCCGTCGTGAGCTATTCGACGGACGCCGCCTACGCGAAGTACGCCGGGACGCCGGATTACCCGTACAACGTCACCGTCTCGTGGTCGAACGGGACTGCCTACGGCTGGAAGACGATCTACGGGATCGGGATCGTCAGCGGCACGCGCCATCTCGCGCTCGCCGAGGCGTTCGAGAACTGGTTCCTGAGCGGCACCGTCCAGGCCGAGCTGCCGACCACGGAGTGGGAGTACCCCGCGAACACGACCGTCGGGGTGCCGGCGGTCTTTGAGGCGGCGATCCCACCCGGCTCGGTCGTCGCCCTCAACGACCGGATCTCTCCGGCGACGCTCGCGGCCGATATCCCGGTCTGGTCCGAGGAGTGGGAGTCGATCCTCGCCTCGGCGTAGCGATGCGCTCCCTCCGCGACCTTCGGTACCTCGCGCCCGTCCTCGCGTTCGTCGCCGCGTTCGCGCTCGTCCCGGTCTCCGCGTTGTTCGTCGGGAGCGTCGCCGGGGCCGGAGGGCTCGGCGCGCTCGGCCGCGTCGCCGCGGCTCCCGCGAACCGACTCGCGCTCGAGAACTCGCTCGTCCAAGGGGTCTGGTCGGCCGCCGTCGCGGGGGGGGTCGGCTACCCGGTCGGGATCGCCGTGGGTCGCTATTCGTTCTCGGGTCGCGGGGTCGTCCGGGCGCTGCTCCTCGTGCCGTTCCTGCTGCCCAGCCTGGTCATCGTGCTGGGGATCCGGGATCTGTTCGGGGCGTCGGGGACGCTGTCGACGCCGGTCCCCGCGCTGGGGCTGTTCGGCGGA
>JASHXM010000052.1 GCA_030043545.1 Thermoplasmata archaeon
GCACTACAGCGCGATCGTCCAACCCGAGAGCGACCTCGCCGTCGGACCGTACGGCTACATCATGACGGCGAACTTCGTCGTGCGCGGAGTGCTCTCCGCCCTGTTCCTGTACGGGTTGTGGTTCGGGACCGACCTGGCGCGGCGGACGCGGGCACCGTTCGCCCTGATGGGAGTGTGGGCGGCCGGGGCGTTCGTGCTTGCGGCATTCCCGACCGACGTTCCCGCGACACCGGTCAGCGCTCACGGGGCGGTCCACCTGGTCACCGCGGCCATCGCGTTCTTCGCGGCCGGACTGGGGGCGCTGCTCTTCTCCCTGCAGTTCGGCGGGGAGCCCAAGCTCGCCGGTGCTCGCGAGCCGGCGCTCGCGCTCGGCGCGCTCGCGTTCCTCTTCGCTCTACTCGAACTGTTCGGACCCGGGGCGTTCCCTCGGATCGACGCGCGGTACGACGGGCTGCTGGAGCGGATCTTCCTCGGCCTGGTGCTCGCCTGGATGGCGTGGGTCGGGGCGGCGTACCTCGCGGCGACGACCCGGCGGGAGAGTCGGACCCCTCCCACTGCCCCCGCGTAGCGGCGGCCCCCTCCGACCGGCCGGTGCGCGCGGCAGCGACCGACGGAGGGGTTGATCGGCCGGGCCTACGCCGACTAGCGCATGCGCCGCCCGTCGGTGCCGGTCGACAGCCGGCATCGGACCTCGGGGTCCGTCGTCGCGTTCGGGCTTGCGGTCGTGGGGATCATCCGCCACCGGCGAAGTCACGCGCCACCGTCCCCCGGCGCTCCCGACCGGATCTCCGCCGCAGAAGTCGGCTCGCTCTCGCGCCCGCGTGCCGAGGGCGCGACGCAGTCGTTATCGCTCGGGACCGTCCCCCCCCCGGCGTGGCGGTCCGCGTCGTGCTCCTCGACTTCGGCGGGACGCTGGTCCAATCGTTCGCGGGAGAGAGTCCGTTCGACGTCTTCGGACCGGTCCTCCGCTCCTTCGGGTGGCCGGTCTCGGGCGATCGGTGGGCGGAGGCGGATCGGCGGGTCTGGCCGCGTCTCGAGCCGACCCGGTACGAGAACGACGGTCGAGGATTCTGGGATCGCGTGCACGCCGAGGTCCTCCATGAGCTCGGCGTGCCGGACCCGGACTCTACGCTCGTCGCGGCGTTGCGCAACGCCGCGACCGATCCCGCGAACCACCCGCCGTTCCCGGAGACCGAGGAGGTGCTCGGGACGCTCCGTCGCCGCGGGTATCCCGTCCACGTGGTGTCGAACAACACGGACTACCTGATCGAGTCGATCGCTCGGCTCGGATGGTCGGATCGGTTCGCCGGCCTGACGTACTCTGCGGAAGCCGGAGCGGAGAAGCCGGACCGCCGCGTCTTCGAGTTCGCGATCGCCCGGGCCGCCGCCCCCGCCGACGAGGTCGTCCACGTCGGCGACTCCTGGGAGGCGGACTATCTCGGCGCGTCGCGCGCGGGACTCCGTGCGATCTGGGTCAACCGGACGGGAGCGCTCCCGCCCGACCCCGCGGCGACGGTCGTCCCCGACCTCCGCGGAGTCCTCCCCTGGCTCGAACGACACGGGTCGGGCGGCTGACCCTCCCCGTCCGGCTCGGACGGGAGCCGAGGCTCAGCCGGTCGCGAGCGACCCGGCGACCTGGACGACGTCGCCCAAGAGCTTCGTCACGTCCGACGTCCGGTCGACGACCGCGACCAAGAGCGCCTTCGTCCCGCTCCCCACGATGATCGTCTTCGAGTCGTTCCCATCCACCACGATCCGTTCCGGCGACGCCCGATTGAGCTCGGTGTTCGCCGTCGCCGCCGCCCCCAGGATCGTCGCGCACATGATCGCGAACGTCTCGGTATGCACCCCCGCCGGAACGTCCGCGCACAGCACCCGCCCGTCGCGCGAGACGAGCGCCGTCGCGATCCCGCCGATCCGCGTCTTAAGGTCCGTGAGGGCGATGCGGAGATCGCCGAGTTCCACCACCGCGTACATCTCCGCACCCTCTCAGGCCGGGCGAGGGACGAACGAGACGGACGGCGCGCCGCGGTCCGGATCCTCGATGACGACCACCGCCGAGAACGCCGGCCGGACCCCGCGAAGGACGAGGCCGACGTCCTCGCGTCGTAGGGAGAACTCGGTGTCGGTCATCCGGCGTACCCCCGCGGCGCAGCCGAGTCCGGGTCCGAGCACCCCGATCACGAGGTTGCCGACCGACCGCGCCCGCTTGATCCCCTGGTAGTACATCTTGAGCGCCGTCTCCGTTCCCATCAGGGTTTCGAACACCTCGAAGGCGGTGAGCTCGATGAACGAGCGCCCGTGGCCCCCCTGGGCCGCTTTCTCGGCGGCGGCCAGCTTCGTGAACGCCCGTTCCCGCGCCTTGGGGTTCGGAGCGTCCCCCGCCACCCCCGAGGCCGGTCCGCCGATGTTGACGACGTACGAGAGCCCCTCGTCCTCGCCGACGTAGTCGACGACCCGAACCCGGCTGTCGAACCGCCGTCGGGTCGCGAACCGGGTGAGACGTCCCCGGAACCCGTGCGGGGTGTCGCGGGACGGCAGCACGGCGATGATCCCCCGCGAGTGGTAGAGGAAGTTGAGAAACGTCGGGTACAGCAGGAGGTCGAGGTCCTCGAGTCCGACGGACTCGTCGATGGAGAAGATCGCGCACGACCCCCGGGAGAAGCCCCCGCCCAGCAGCCGATCGAAATCGGCGATGCCGCTCGAGAACCTCGAGTCGGGGTCATCGATCGGGGTCCACTCGGCGCCACCGCGTTGCCCGTTCGGCCGACCGCGCATGG
>JASHXM010000053.1 GCA_030043545.1 Thermoplasmata archaeon
GGGAGGATACCGCGTCGAGAGCTGCGCGACGCGCACGGCGCCGGCTACCTACCGGGGCTCTTCATCCCGCGGGTCGGCGCTCACGACGCGCTGCGGGCGCTCGCGAGCCGCTGCGCGTACTTCTTGTACGCCTCGGTCGCCCGCGCGACCGCCTCGGTCTTCACGTACTCGTTCGCCTGGTGGGAGAGCTCCTCCTCGCCGGCGCCGAAGATGACGACCCGGGGGTTCACCTGGGCGTAGTGGACCGCCTCGGAGGCGTGGACGAGGACCGTCGGCTCCGCCTGGGCGACCTCCCGCAGGATGCGGACGTGGTCGGCGTTCGGGTCGATCTGCACCGCCGGCATCGTGAGGATCCGCCGGAGCGTGAACGGCGTCTTGATCCGGCGCAGGTGCTCCTCGATCTCGTGGTACAGCTGGTCCGGGGTGTACGGCGGCGGGAAGCGGATGTCGACCTCGCTCGTCGCCTTGTTCGGCACGACGTTGATCCGGCTGCCGCCCGCGAACGTGCCGATGTTGAGGGTCACCGAGCCGAGCTCGGGGTGGGCGATCCGGCCCTTGAACGACTCGAGCCCCCGGAGGATCCGCATCATCTTGCCGATCGCGTTCTCCCCGAGATGCGGCATCGCGCCGTGGGCCGCCTTCCCGCGGGTCTCGATGGCGAGGTCGAGGACCCCCTTCTCGGCGTAGGCGACCTTGAGCCCCGTCGGCTCCCCGACGATCACCGCCTTCGCCCGGCGCAGCGGCAGCGTCTTCGACAACGCCACCGCGCCTTGCATCGCGGTCTCCTCGTCGGTCGTGAGCGCCAGGACGACGGGGATCTTTCGGGCGACGAGATCCTGGGCCGCCTCGAGCATCGCGACGACCGTCCCTTTCATGTCCGCCGCCCCGCGGCCGTACATCCGGCCCGACGCGAGCTGGCTCTGGGAGAAGCTCCAGTAGTCCCCGACGGGCGGGGTGTCCAGGTGCCCGGAGAGGACGACGCCTCCCTGGCCGAACTCCGCGAGCAGCGCCGGGGAGTGCGGGTCGCCGAACAGGGTGTTGCGCATCCGGATCTGGTCGGTGAACGACTGGACGTAGTCGAGCACCTCCTGCTTGTCGGAGAACGGGTCGCTGGGGATCTTGATCAGCTCCGCCAACATCTCCACCATCTGGCGCTTCAGCGGAACCACCCCCTCACGCCGTTCGATGGAGCACCCTGCGAACGCACGTCTCCGTCCGATAGGCCGGACGATTCATAATCGTTCGCCCGGCGCCGGAAGCCGCGGCCGGCCCGGTCGGCCGAGGTTCGACGCCCCCGACCGAAGTCGCTTAAGGCGCGCCGCGCTCCTCGCGGCCTCCGGAGGGCCGATGGAGAACGGGCACGTGCGGATCGTCGACACCCGCGAGGAGTCGCTCCGCGGCGCGATGGTCGTCGTCGGGTTCCCGACCCACGGCCTCGTCGGGTCGGTCGCCGCGAGCTACCTCGTCCACTCCCTCGACATGACCCAGGTCGCGTACATGGTCAGCGAGGAGTTCCCTCCGACCGTCATCATGGAGGAGGGGGTCGTCGGCGCCCCCGTCCGCCTGTACGCCAGCAAGCTCGTCTGCGGGGTCGACCGCTCCTGCGACCAGCTGGTCGTCGTCATCGCCGACATCCAGCCGCCGGTGGCGATGCTGAACGAGCTGGGCCGGGTGCTGCTCGATTGGGCCGAGTCGAAAGGGGTCCAGCTCGTCGTCGCGATCGAGGGGCAGCCGATCGAGAACGAGTCGGTCCGGGGGGATGCGCGCGTCGTCGCGATGGCGAACCGGGCGGCCGCTCCGCTGCTCGAGAAGTACCAGTTCCAGGCGGCGAACGGGGTCGTCACCGGGCTCGCCGGCGGTCTCTTGCTCGGCGCGATCGGACGGACGACGCCCGTCCTCTGCCTCGTCGCCCAGGCGCACAAGGACTACCCCGACGCCCGGGCCGCCGCCAAGGTGATCGAGACGGTGAATCCGCTCGTCCCGCTGCTCGTGCTCGACACGAAGCCGCTCCGCGACAAGGCCCGACAGATCGAGGCGGAGGTGCGGAAGACCCTCCAGCAGACGAAGGAGTCGGTGTCGCGGATGCGCGCGGCCGAGCCCGAAGGGGCGGGTGAGATGTATCGCTGACACGGCGCCGGGCCGGACCGAGGCGCCGGTCCCCTCGGACCGGCCGTCGGCCCGACTGCGCGGCTTCCGGCCCGACGATGTCGTACCGATCGCGGCGATCGTCGAGGAGGCGCTGCACGAGCGGTACGATCCGTCGCTGTACGGTTCGCTGAGCGCGGAGTGGCCGGACGGCTTCCTCGTCGCCGTCGACGCCGACGACCGGCCGGTCGGCTTCCTCCTCGGCGTGACGCAGGTGCCGGGCGAAGCGCGCGTGCTGATGTTCGCGGTCGAGCGGGACCACCGGGCCCGGGGGGTCGGCGCGCTGCTGATGGACGCGTTCCTCGCCGCGTCCCGGGGGCGCGGGTTCCAGCGGGCGACGCTCGAGGTCCGCGTCTCGAACGCGACCGCGATCCGGTTCTACGCCCGCTACGGCTACTCGGTCGTCGACCTCCTCCGGTCGTACTACTCCGACGGAGAGAACGGCTACCAGATGGCCCGCCCGGTCTAGTCCGGGGTTCCGCAGTCGCTAAGACCCCGTGCCTGGGTGGCGGCGCGATGCCCGCCGCGTGGCCGACCGCCGCCGAGCTGATGACCAAGCGACCGGCGACCGTTCCGTACGACGCTCCCGTCTCTCGGGCGCTGGGCCTGATGCGGAGCCACGGCTACCACGAGGCGCCGGTCCTCCGCCGCTCCCACCTGATCGGGATGATCACGATGGAGTCGATCGCCCGGCGCGTGCGCAGCGCGCTCACGACGAAGGTCGAGCACCTGCTCGTGCTGCCGCCGCTCGTCACTCCGTCGACGACGTACCCCGAGGTCGCCGAGATGCTCCTCGCCGCCGGACTGCGCGCGGCGCCGGTCGTCGGGCGGCGGGGGGAGCTGCTCGGGATCGTGAGCCGGACCGACCTGGTCCGTGCGCTCGGCCAGGTGCCGCTGTTCGACCGGGGCCGGATCCCGACGGTCGAGGCGCTCGCCCGGCCGCCGGCCCTCGTCGTCCGCGAGAACGACCTCTGCCGCCACCTGGTCGAGCAGATCCGTCTCCTCGAGGAGCACCCGTTCCCGGTCGTCGACCGGAAAGGGCGCCTGGTCGGGGCCGTCGGCGTGAAGGACCTGACGGAGGTCCTCTGGCGTCCGACGGTCGGGGGGAAGCGCGATCCCCGCGCGATCAGCACCGCCCTCAACGTCGAGGTCGGCTCGATCATGCACGCCCCGCCGGTCACGGTCCCGAGCGGCACCGACGTCGTCGCCGCGGCCCGGCGGATGACGCAGGAGAAGGTGTCGAGCGTCTTCGTCGTCGAGGACGGGCGCCCGACGCGGGTCCTCGCGCAGGCCGACCTCTTGGGCCTGATCGTCGCCCAGAGCCGCCCAACGCGCGCGCGCCCGCGGGTCGAGGACGTCTACGTCGAGATCACCGGGCTCCGGGGCGCCGGCGACCCGGCGCTGATCGCCGAGATCGACCAGCTCGTCGCGCGCGGGCTCGGCCGGATGACGCGGTACTGCCGCCCGAGCCTCCTCTCGCTCCACTTCGCCCCCCACGCGACCCACCGGACGAACGACCTCACGGTCGAAGCCCGACTCCACACCGGGGACGGCATCTTCTACGCCTCGCACACCGGCTGGAACCTGATGGCCGGCGTCTCGGGCCTGCTCGACGACCTCGCCGCCCAGACCCACCGGGTCCACGAGGCGTCGCGGCAGCGGTCCCGTCGACGCGGGGGCGGGGTCCCCGTCGAGGAGTCGCCGGTCGATGACCCGGAGCTGGAGCGGCGGATCCGCGCCGCGACCGGGGACGCGGGGCCGTAGGCCTCGGAGCGCGACGATGATCCCCGGCGGCGGTCGGAACCCGCGCCAGATCGAGATGATGATGCGCCGGATGGGGATGACGACCGAGGCGGTCCCCGGCGTCGAGGAGGTCGTCGTCCGCACGGCGACCAAGGAGCACGTCTTCAAGGCGCCCGAGGTGACGATCCTGACCGTCCAGGGGGTCCGGACGTACCAGGTCGTCGGGACCCCGCAGGTGCGGCCGCGGGGCACGGCGGGGGCGACCGCACCGGCCGCCCCCTCGGGGGCGGCGCCGGCCGCTCCGACCGGACCGCCGGAGGAGGATATCCAGCTCGTAATGGAGCAGGCGAACGTCTCCCGCGAGGAGGCGATCGAGGCGCTGTTCACCACGAACGGCGCCCCGGCCGAGGCGATAATGAAGATCCTCACCCGGGGCGAGCGGTGAGCTCGCCGCCGACGAAGATCGCGCGCGAGTGCGTCGAGGCGTACCTCTACGCGACCCCCCCGCTCGAGCTCCTCCTGTTCCGCCGCCCGCCCGAGCGCGGACGGTTCTGGGTGCCGGTGAGCGGCAAGGTCGACCCCGGCGACCGGGATTTCGAGGCGGCGCTCCTCCGGGAGATCGACGAGGAGACCGGGCTCCGGCCCGCGGCGCCGCCCGAGCCGCTCGACTGGCACGTCCCGTTCCCCGCGGAGAACGGCGAGACGTGGCGCCTGCACGCCTACGCCGTCCGGGTCGCTCGGGATGCCCGGCCGGTGCTGAGCCGGGAGCACGACGCGTCGGAGTGGGTCACGACGTCCGAGGCGATCCGGCGGCTCCACTTCCCGGATAACGCCGAGGCGGTCCGGCGGCTGGCCGCGCGGCTCGACCCGGGCCCCCGAAAGGCTTAGCGGCGCCCGAAGCGCTCGAGGGGCGTGGACGCCCCGGCAGCGACGCCGCCCGGCCAGGTCCCCGCGGCGCCGACGTTCGCCACGGTCGGACCGGAGCTGTTCGCCGCGGTGCGCGCGGCCGCGCCCAAGCGGATCGTCCTGCAGGTGCCGGCCGGGTTGGTCCGGGACGCGCACGAACTCGCCGCTCGCCTCCGCACCGAGGTCGGCACTCCCGTCGACGTCGCGGCGCGGGCGTGCTTCGGCGCCTGCGACCCGCCGTCCCGGGACGAAGCTCCTCGGGCGGATCTCGCGGTCGTGCTCGGGCACGCTCCGATCCCGAACGCGCTTCCGGCGCGACGGACGTTCTTCGTGGAGATGCGCTCGGACGTCGGTGACCCGGACGCGATCGCGCGCGTGGTCCGGGACGCCGACCTCCCGCGGCGGCTCGGGCTCGTGGCGTCGGTCCAACACCTCGATCTCGTCCCGACGCTCGCCGTGGCCCTCGAACGGGTCGGGTACACGGGGGTGGTCGGCCGAGGCGACCGACGGCTCGCGTACCCCGCCCAGGCGCTCGGCTGCAACTACACCGGGGCCGAAGCGACCCGCGACGCCGTCGATGCGTTCCTGTTTGTCGGCTCGGGGCGCTTCCATCCGATCGGGCTCGCCCTCGCCGTCGATCGGCCGGTCTGGTCGATCGACCCGTTCCGCGGCGTGCTCGAGGCCCCGATCGACCGGGCGTCGATCGTGCGTCGGCGCCAGCTCGCCGTCGCCGCGGCGCGCGACGCCCGCCGGTGGGGGGTCCTCGTCTCGACGTTCGTCGGCCAGATGCGGATGCCCTCGGCGCTCGCCCTCCAGGAACGCGCGCGGAGCCGGGGGCGCGAGGCGGAGATCCTGCTGGCGGACCGGATCGACGGGCGGGACCTCGAGGGCCGCTCGTTCGACGCGTATGTCAGCACCGCGTGTCCGCGCATCGCGATCGACGACGGCCCGAACTACGCGAAACCGCTCCTGACGCCGCCCGAGTTCCTGATGGCGCTCGGGGAGCTTCCGCTCGAGCCGTACCGATTCGACACGTTCCACTAGCCGGCGCCGGGCGGGACTCCCGGGGGACCGTCCCCGGGTCCGGCGTCAGCCGGGGCCGACCGTCTCGGTGAGGAACTTACGGTGCAGCCGCAGGTCGTCCGACAGTTCCGGATGGAACGCGAGCCCCCAGACCCGGCGTTCCCGAACCCCGACGATCTCCTCCCCCCGCCACGCGAACGGGGTCGCCGCGGGGCCGACGGAGAGGATCCTCGGCGCTCGGATGAACACCCCCGGGAACGGCCCGCCGTCGAGGCCGTCGACCCGGATCGGCTCTTCGAACGACTCGGTCTGGGCGCCGTAATCGTTCCGGCGCACGACGACGTCCAGGACGCCGAGCGTCGGGGGGTCGCGCCCGGACCGCGCGCGCTCCAAGCGCTGGGCGAGGAGGATCAGCCCGGCGCAGGTGCCGAGGACGGGGAGGCCCTCCCGGATGCGCGTTCCGAGCGGCTCCCAGAGGCCGGAGTCGTGGAGCAGACGGGCGATCGTCGTCGATTCCCCGCCGGGCAGGAACAACGCCCGAACCTGGGCGAGGTCCGCCGGTCGTCGGACCGGAACGACCCGCCGGGCCCCCGCGCCGGCCTCGACGGCCTTGAGGTGCTCCGGGACGTCGCCCTGGAGCGCCAGCACCCCGACGCTCATCCCGGCGCGCGCCGCAGCTCGTCGAGCACCGCCTTCGCGCGATCGAAGCGGATCTGGTGGTCGGCGATCAGCCGGGCGACGACCCGGTCGACCTCGTCCGGGCGGGCCCCCGCGCTCACCGCCAGGCTCCGAGCCGCGAGCTCCATGTGGCCCCGCTGGATCCCCTCGGTCGCGAGCGCGCGAAGCGCCGCGAAGTTCTGCGCGAGTCCGACGGCCGCGAGCACCTCGCCCAGTTCCCGGGCTGTTTTGATCCCGAGGAGTCGGACGTTCGCCTTCGCCGTCGGATGGACAGCGGTCGCGCCGCCGATCAGCCCGACCGCGACCGGGATTTCGATCGACCCGACCAGGTTGCCGTCGCGGTCCTTCTCGTACGTGGTGAGAGGACGGACGACGGCCCCGTCGTCCGAGGCGAGCCAGGCGGCGTAGGAGTGCGCCCCGCTCTCGATCGCCCGGAAGTCGTTGCCCGTGGCGAGCACGACCGCGGAGACGCCGTTCATGATCCCCTTGTTGTGCGTCGCGCACCGGAACGGGTCGGCCGCGGCGAACGCGTACGCGTCCAAGATCGCCTCGACGACCTGGCTCCCGGGCATCGAGTCGGTGGCGAGCAGGTCGGCGCGGAACGTCGCGTGGGCCCGGGCGAGCCGGTGGACCGCGAGGTTGGAGATGATCCGGAGCACCGCCCGGCCGCCGGCGAGCCGGGCGACCTCCGGGGCGAGCGCTTCGACCATCGTGTTGACCGCGTTCATCCCGCCCGCGTCCCGGGCGTCGACGAGGAGATGGACGACGAGCATCGTCCCGCGGGGCGACGGAACGATCCGGACCTCCAGCTGGCGCGCACCGCCGCCGAACTTCACGAGCACCGGGTCCTTCGCGTTCGCGGCCTCGAGGAGCGCCTCGGTCCGGTCGAGGATCCGGTGGCGGGCCGCGGCCGGGTCCGGCACGTCGAGGAGCTGGATCTGGCCGATCATCACCGGAGGCGTCGACTGGGCGGTGAAGCCCCCCGCCGCCCGGGCGACCTTCGCCGCGTTCGATGCCGCGGCGACGACGCTCGGCTCCTCGATCGCCATCGGGACGAGCCGGTCCTGCCCGTTGATCCGGAAGTTCGTCGCGACCCCGAGCGGGATCGGCATCACGCCGACGACGTTCTCGATCATCCGATCGACCAGCGCCGGATCGATCCCCGGCGGGAACTCGTACGCGGCGATCTCCTGGGCGGTCAGGCCCGCCCACTCCTGCACGAACGCGCGTCGTTCGGAGATCGATCGCCGGTAGAACCCCGGGACCTCCGACGAGCCGGTCACGGCTTTCCCTCCGACTCGGCCGCGGCGGCGCCCGCGTCGGACGAGTCCGCGGGCGGGGCGCGGGCGACCACGACCTTCGCCGGCCGCAGCAGCCCGCCGAAGTAGCGGTACCCCTGCTGGACGACCTCCGTCACGGTGCCGACCGGTGCATCGGCCCTCGGGGACGACTCCCCGACGGCCTCGGCCTCCTCGGCGCGGAACTCGGCGCCGACCCGGCTCACCGGCTGGACCCCCTCGTGCTTCAGGAACGCCCCCCACTCCTTCGCCAACAGGTCGAAGCCGCGTCGGAGCGGATCGCCGGCCGGCAGCCGCTCGGTCGCCGCTCGCGCGGCCTCGAACGCTTCGAGGATCGGGAGCAGCTCGCGCAGCAGGGCGCCGCGCGTCTGGCGGTTGAGCGACTCCCGGTCCCGCTCCGCGCGGCGGCGGTAGTTCTCGAAATCCGCGTACAGGTACTTGAACCGGGTCTCCCAATCCTCGGCCGGCTCGGCGGGAACCGGGGCGGCCGTCGACTCGGCCGGAGGCGTTCCGGGCCCCGACGTTCCGTCCTTCCCCTCGTCGTCCATCGGTCCCCGGTGAGGAGTGGGAGTGGCGATATTAGCGCTATCGCCGGGCCCGAACCGAGCGGGTGACCGCGGCCGGCCGGGCGGCCCGGGGCGCGGTCCGATCCGGGCCGGGAATCGAGATCCC
>JASHXM010000007.1 GCA_030043545.1 Thermoplasmata archaeon
GGCGCTCGCGAGCGACGTGTCCATCCCCCGGTCGATCACCTGCTTCACCCACTTCACGCCGAGCGGCGCGCGCGAGGCGATCGTCTCCGCCAGCGCCTGGGTCTCGGCGCGGGCGGTCGCCGACGGCACCACTTGCGCGACGAACCCGATCCGGAACGCCTCCTCGGCGGAGACGGGCACGCCGGTGTACGCGAGCAGCTTCGTTTTCGACCGTCCGACGAGGCGGGTGAGGCGGGATGCGCCGCCCATCCCCGGGTGGATCCCGACCGTCACCTCGGGGAGCCCCAGCTTCGCCCCGTCGGCGGCGACGATGAAGTCGGTCGCGAGCGCGAGCTCGAGCCCGCCGCCGAGGGCATACCCCTCGACGAGGGCGAGGACCGGCGCGGGAAACCGCTCGATCCGCTCGGCGACCCGCTGGCCGAGGAACCCGAAGTCGATCCCCTCGGCGTGGCTCTTCCGCTCCATCTCGGCGATGTCGGCGCCCGCGGCGAACACTCCCGCGGACCCGGCGAGCACGACGACCCGGACCCCGGGGTCCGTCTCGAGCGACTTGAACGTCGACTCGAGCTGCTCCAGGAGGTCGGAACTGAGCGCGTTCAAGACCTCCGGCCGGTCCATGAGGACCCACGCGACCGGTCCCTGGCGATCGACGCGCACGTAGGCGACCGGCCACTTCCGGTCGCCCCGCACCGCTCGTTCGTGGAGCTCGCGGGAGATCGGGAAGTTCCCGTGCCAGCGCCGGGCGTACTCCTCCGTGAGATGAAGCCCCTCGGGGAGCCCGACGGCGTTCAGCTGGGCGAACGGGCCCCAGCGCCGCCGGAGGCCGACGATCGCGGCGCGGTCGGTCGCCTCCGCGGTCGCGACCTTCTCCTCGACGAGGCGCGTCGCGATCCCGATCGTGAGTCCGAGCAGCCGCTCCCGGACCGCGTTCGTCCGCTCCGGCTCGACCTCGGTCTCCTTCCACGGCCACGGAGTGCCGGCCTTGAACTGCTCCTCGAGCCGGGCCGACGGGGCGTACGCCGGGCCGAACGCCCGGTGGAGCGACGTCTGGGAGTGGAACGCGATCGGGATCCCGGTGAGGTTCATCAGCTCGAACGGACCCAAGGCAGCGCCGAACAGGTCGCGGCCGACCTGCTCGATCGTTGCCATCGAGGCGAACGACTCCTCGACCATCCGAGCGGCCTCGTTGAGGTACGGCACGAAGTAGCGGTTCACGCAGAAGCCCGCGCGGTCGGCGGTCTCGATCGGGAGCTTTCCGAGGGTCTCGGCGAACGCGACGAGCGCCGCGCGCGTCGCCGCGTCGGTCGCCTCGCCGCCCACGACCTCGACGAGCCGGTTGATCGCCGCCGGGAAGAAGAAGTGGAGGCCGGCGAACCGCTCGGGGTCCGGAAACCCCCGTGCGAGCGCGGTCACCGAGAACGACGAGGTGTTCGTCACGACGACGGTCGTCGGCTCGACGAGCGGCGCGACCTCGGTGAACAGCGCGTGCTTGACGAGCTCCTCCTCGAACACCGCCTCGATGACCAGGGCGCTCCCCTCGACCGCCGCGGGCAGCTCGGTGGTGTAGCTGATCCGGCCGGCGACCCGGTCGCGCTCCTCCGCCGACATCTTCCCGCGGTCGACGCCGCCCTGCAGGGTCTTCTCGATCAGCGCTCGCCCCCGCGCGACCGCCGCATCGTCGACGTCGCGCGCGCGGACGGTGTAGCCCGCCTGGGCGCACGCCTGGGCGATCCCGCTCCCCATCGTCCCGCAACCGAGCACCGCGACGACCGCGGGCGGGTGGATCGATCGCGCGGGAGCCGGGGATGGGGCGGCCAAGGTCGCGCCGGCGAGGAGCGGGCCCGGCTATTAACCGTTCGGATTTCCGGCGCGCCGGCCGTCGCCAACCTCTTGGCGGCCGGTCCGGATGGCCCGCGGATGTCCGACGGTCCCGATGCGGCAGGTCGGGCGGCCCTCGACGGCGAGCGGCGATTCGTCCTCGCCCTCGGCGGCTACGCGCTGGAGATCCCCGGCGGTAGGCTCGTGACCCACGAGAAGCTGCCGAGCCCGCAGTTCAACTATGTCCTGGTCGACTCGGTCTCCGTCGAACGCCAGGCGGCGTTCTTCGAACGCGCCCTGGATCACTACTTCCAGCGGGCGCTCCGTCCCAGGTTCCGGCTTCCCACCCCGGTACCGGAGCACCTCGACCGCGGTCTGCGTCGGTTCGGCTTCCGCCCGACGGGGAGCCCGAGGGTCGCGTGGCTGCGTCCCTCAGCACCCCCGCCCCCGGCCCCGCCCGGCGTTCGGGTCGACGCCGGCGCCGACGAGCTCGACACCGTCGTCGACTTCTGGACCGCCGAGCGCGAGCGGCCGGAGCTCCACGCCGCGCTCGAGACGGCGATCCGTCACCCCCACCCGGGCGACTCGCTCCTCCCGATCGTCGCCCGGGTCGATGGGACGCCGGTCTCGGCCGCGCTCCGGTACGAGCGCGACGGTCACGCGGGGCTCCACCTCGTGTCGACCCGGGCCGACGCCCGCGGCCGCGGGGCGGCGACCGGGCTGGTCGCGGGGGCGCTGGCCCGGGATCGCCATCCCCCACCCCTCGGCTACTCGATCGCCTCGGACTCCCCCCGGATCGAGAAGCCGCTCTCGGCGCTCGGGTTCCGCGCCGGCCCGAGCTCGCTCGAGTACGAGCTCCCCGCCGGGGCCGAACTCGACCTGCCGCCGCCCGGACCGCCGACCGGACCGCGGTGGCGGCCGCCTCGGGATCGCGAGGCCTGACGCGGCGACCCGACGCCGACCGGCCACGCTACGCGGT
>JASHXM010000054.1 GCA_030043545.1 Thermoplasmata archaeon
ACCGAGCGGGCGCTCGCGCATCGGAAGAAGGGGTCGGTCGTCCTCGGCGGAGGCGTCGCGTGCAACGAGCGGCTCCGCGGGATGGTCCGCGCGATGGCGGAGAGCCACGGCGCCGAGACGTTCGCCCCCCCGCGCTCGCTGTGCGTCGACAACGGCGCGATGATCGCCTGGACCGGGCGGCTCGCCCTCGGCCACGGTGGTCGGGTCGCGGTCGGTGCGTCGGCGGTCCAGCCCCGCCAGCGGACGGACCTCGTATCGACGCCCTGGCGGCGCGACGGGGCCTCCGCGTAACGACCGCAGAACTTCCCGCCTGCGCCGTTATCTGCGCGGGCACCGTCGAACGCCCGTGCCCGACGTGGACGCGCTGGTCGTCGGCGGGGGGCCGGCGGGGACGGCGTTCGCCCGGGGCCTAGCCGAACGCGGCGCCCGCGTGCGGGTGGTGGAGGAGCACCCGCGCATCGGACGACCGGTCCAATGCGCCGGCCTCGTCTCGCAGCGCGTGGTGGACCTCGCGGGCCCGGGCGGATACGTCCGCCGCCCGATCCGCGGCGCGACCGTCTTCGGCCCGAGCCTCCGGCCGTTCGAGTTTCGGGCCGACACCGCCCGCGCGTTCGCGATCGACCGGGCCGCGCTCGACGTCCACCTCGCCGACCGGGCCGCCGCCGCGGGGGTCGAGATCCGGACGGCGACCCGGTTCGACGGGGTCGTGCGCCGCGACGCGGACGCGGTGACCGCCCGCCTCACCACGGCGGACGGCACGACCGAGGAGACGACGGCGAAACTGCTCGTCGGGGCCGACGGCGTCGCGAGCGCCGTCGCGCGCGCGGTCCGCCTCCGTCGGCCGGTCGAGATCCTGCCGGCGTTCGAGGCGGAGTACCCAGCTTCCCCCGGCGACCCGGACACCGTCGAGGTGTACTTGGGACGCCGATTCGCCCCGGGCCTGTTCGGGTGGTGGATCCCGGACGGCCAGGGAGGTGCCCGCGTCGGGATCGCGGCGGACGCCGACGGGACCTCCGCCCGGGCGTACTTCGACCGGCTCCGGGACCACCTCGCGCACCGGTTCGGTGCGCCGCTCGCGAACCCGACGGGGTTCGTCGTCTCCGGCATCCCGATCGGGACCGTCCCGCGGCTCTCGACCGACCGGGCGCTGCTCGTCGGCGACGCCGCGGCGCAGGTGAAGCCGCTCTCCGGCGGCGGCCTGTTCACCGGGATCCGAGCCGGCGAGATCGCCGCGGGCATCGCCGCGCAGGCGCTCGAGGAGAACGACCTCTCGGCCGCGTCGCTCCGCCGGTACGACGCCGCCTGGCGCGCGGAGTTCGGGGAGGAGTTCCGGCGCGCGCTCTACCTTAGACGCCTGTTCGCTCGGCTCGAGGACCGGGAGCTCGATGCGGTCGTCGACGCGCTCGGCCGCGGCGGACTCGCGGGCACGGTCGTGGCGTTCGGCGACATCGACTTCCCGACGCACGTCGCGCGCGAGCTGCTCCGCGCCTCGCCCGGGCTGATGCGGCTGCTCCCGAAGGCGATCGGCGCCTGGGTCGCGCCCGGCGTCGCTTATCCGGCGCCGGAGCTCGACCCCGGGCGGCGTCGCGAGTAGACCCAGACCCCCGCGCCGAGCAGGACGAACGCCGCCGCGACGAGCGCGCCGATCGCCCACGGCCACTCGGACGACGCGACCAGGACCGCCGTCTCCGGGATCACGCCCGAGACGCCGAGGATCGTCAGGTTAAGCGTCGCGCTCCCGTTCTTCGCCTCGGTCGCCGCCGCCCACGTCGCCGCGGAGAACCACCCGCGGGAGTCGAGGCGGTAGGCGGTCGCGTTGAGGCGGAAGTCGAGCTGGGTGCGCACCGCGAACGTGCCGGCGGGGGTGTCGCCCGAGGTGGAGATCCCGATCGACCCGGATTCGGTCGCCCCCCGGGCGATCGTCGCCCAGCGCACGGTCACGGAGGCGCCCGAACCGGTCGCGTTCGAGAGGACGGGGGCGTTCGAGACCGGCAGGGAGCCGTTCCCCCCGCCGGGGTAGCCATTGAACGCGTAGACGGCGAACGTCAGCACAACCGAGTCGATCGGCGCGGCGAGCTTCGCGGGGTCGGTGACGCCGAACGCGATCGTCCCGGAGCCGCCGGGGGCGAGCGTCGGGGCCGACAGGTTCCCGAGGAACTGCCGGTCCCAGCGGACGGTCGGCAGCGGGGGATACGCCGCGAACGCGGGGGCGGGCCAGCCGGTGACGACGAGCAGGAGCGCGACGGTCGCGGCCGCGGCGGTGAGTGCCCCCGGTCGAGCGGTCCGGCGCGGGCTACGCACCGGGCTCCTCCCGGTACCGCCCGCTCTCGGCGAGGTCGAGCAGTCGGCGGATCCGTTCGGCCGCCTGCCGCTGCCCGGCCCGACCTCCCGGACCCAGCAGCCCCGCGAGCGCCCCGCGGCGAGCGGGGACCAGCCGGGTCGCCTTGTAGATCGCCCGGGCGAGCGCCCGGGGTCGGCCGGTCTGCGCGACCGCGTCGAGATCGGCGCGGAACTCCTCCCGGCGGTTGAGGGAGCGGACGAGCGCCGCGACGACCGGGTCCCAGCGCATCATCCGGGCGAACGTTCGAAAGAACGTGAGATATCGCCCGTCGAGCTCGG
>JASHXM010000008.1 GCA_030043545.1 Thermoplasmata archaeon
CGGCGAGCAGGTAGTCGGGAAGCGCCAGCCCGGCGGCCACGACCTCGGCGCGCCGGGCCGGGACCCAGTCGGCGTCGAGCGTCCCGCACGGCGCCCCCCGGTCGTTCGTCGTCGTAGCCCGGATCCGCAACGCCGGTCCCGGACCGGCGACGACGCGCGCCGCGACCGTGCACTCCCGACCGACGCGCGGCAGCCGGGTCTGCTCAAAGACCGCCCGGCCGCCGAACCGGTGGACCCGACCGCCGAGCGTCAGGGCGGCCCAGTACGACGCTTCGTGCAGCAGGAAGTAGTGGAGTCCGCCGTGCAGGAGACCGGGCCAGCCGATCTCGTCGGGGCGGGGGACGTACCGCGCCCGCACTTCGTCCACGCCGTCGTCGGCCGCCGAGCGCTCGAACTCGAGGTGGAGCCCCCGGCCGTTCGCCGGGCCGCAGCCGAAGCACGGGTTCTCGGGCGGGTTCTCCAGCCGCGCCATCCCGCGGGGAACCCGCGGGCGCGCCATATTCGTTACGCGCGCGGGCCGCGTCCGACGGATCGGGTTCAGCGCTCCGCAGACGCGGCCACCGGCGGCGGCCGGGGTCGGGCGATCGAGCCCCGGACCACGAGGGTCACCCCGGCGAGGACGATGACGACGCCGACGAGCTCGAGGACGGTGACGGGCTCGCCGAGGAAGCCGCTCCCGAGGCCGATCCCGATCGGGGGGAGGAGGTAGGCGACGACGTTCGCCCGCACCGGGCCGACCCGGTGGTGCAGCTGGAAGTAGACGAAGTAACCCCCGATCGACGAAAGGACGACGAGCCCGGCGAGCGACGCCCAGACCCCTTCCGTCGTCGGGAACGCCTCCCGGCCGGGCACGATCGCCGCGCCGACCCCGAGGATCGCGGCCGCGACGGCGAACTGAGTCGCGATCTGGTAGAGGCTCTGCCGTCCGCCCCCGTACCGCCGAAGGAGGACGGTCCCGAGCGCCGCGCAGACGAACGCCCCGAGGACGTAGAGGGGACCGGGCCAGGTGCCGATCGGGCTCCCCGTCAGCTGCGGGAGCACGAGCACGAACGTCCCGCCGAACCCGACCGCGATCCCCGCGAGGGCCGTACGGCCGAGCCGCTCCGACGGGAGCAGGGCGAACGCGACGACGACCGTGAGGACCGGAGCGGTCGAGGAGAGGACCGCCGCGTAGCCGCCGGTGGTGAACTGCTCCCCCCAGTAGAGGAATCCACCGTAGAGCCCGATGATCAGCAGGCCGCCGATCGACGCGGAGGCGAGGAGCGGCCCGCGACCCGGTGCCGCTTCCCGTCGGGCGACCGCGAAGGCGGCGAACGCGGCGGCCGAGAAGGCGTAGCGGACCGCCGCGAACAGGAGCGGACCCGCCCCGAAAACGATCCCTTCGCGGATGAAGATGTACGCCGAGCCCCAGAACACGGCCAGCGCGGCCAGAAGGGCGATGTCGAAGCCGGTGAGCGGCCCGGGGACGTCGGCCGAGGCCGCACTCCTGGTCGACGGAGGGTTGGGGGCGGGCAAGGGGAGGTCAACCCGGGCCGCCAGATAGGGGTGGCGCTCTCGGCGACGCCCCGAGCTACGCGCGACGTCTCGGAGGCGGTCGGTCGGCGGACGGCGACGGCGTCGACGTCCCCGACCGGCGGGGCGCTCGCAGGAGCCGCCCGACCGCCTCGATCGTTTCCCACCACCGGGTCGTTGCCGGGGTCCGGAACGCCCGCTCGACGACATCCGTCGCGTAGACCATCTTCGGACCCCGTCGGCGTTGAAGGCCGACCGCGAACGGCCCGTCGACCGCCACGACGCGAACGAGCCACTCCTCCCCGGTCGGCACCTCGATCGGCAGGGGAACCGACGGGTCGAGCGGCCCGGTTCCGACCGTGACGAACCGGCGCGTCCCGGCCGGCCACGGACCCGCTCCGAGTGGGGCGCGCTCCAGGAGCGCCAACACCTCCGATCCGGCCACCACCGCGATCTCCGTTGCGAACGGCAGCGCCGAGCCCAGTTGCTCCCGGACCCGGTCGGGCGCAAGGTCCGCGCCGACGACGAACGTTCCGGCCGCCCCGAGGCTCGTCAGCCGGAGCCGGGGGAGCGCTCCCGGGAGCTCGCTCGGGCGGAACACCTTACCACCGGTGTTCGCCCCCTTGAGCAGGGCCACGGAGGCCACATCGTCGGAGGGGTGCGGTATGTATAGCGCGGCCGGTCGCAATCGAAGAAGCCAATAGGGGTGGACCGTATGGGGAGACGGTGACCCGGTTGGCGCGGATCGCCCCTGTCGGCATCGTCGTCGTCGCCGCGCTGCTGGCCCTGTCGATGGCCGTAGGGCCGTCCGGCGCATCCTCGGGGACGTTCTCGCCGACCGCCGCGGGCGTCTCCACGACCGCTGCGTCCTCTCCCGCACCGGCGTACTCGGCGCCTCCGGCCCCGCCGGTGGCGACCGGGTCCGCCCAGCCGGCGGGCGGCGCGATCCACATCCCCGTCGGCGGGGGCCCGGATGCGGTGCTCCTCGACCCGACCAACTCGTCGGCGTTCGTGGCGTCGCAGTTCGGCAACAACATCACCGTCATCTCCCTCGCGACCGACCGGGTCGTTACGACGATCCCCGTCGGGTCGGAACCGGCCCCGGGCGCGCTCGCCCTGGACCCGATCAACTGGACGGTCTACGACGCGAACGCGGGGTCGAACAACGTGAGCGTCCTGTCGATCTCGGAGGATGTCGTGCTCAGCAGCGTGACCGTCGGGGCGTCCCCCGACGCGGTCGCCTACGATTCGGGCAATCACCTCGTCTACGTCGCGAATGGCGGCACCGGCACGGTCAGCATCCTCTCGCCGCTGACGACGGCCGTTCCGCGCGTGATCGACAACGTGCCGGTGGGCCCCGAACCGGACGCGTTGGCGGTCGACCCCACGACCCACGCCGTGTACGTTGCCTCCGCCGGGACCGACAACGTGAGTGAGGTCTCCGGGTCGAGCAACACCGTCCTTGCGTCCGTCCGGGTCGGCACCGACCCCGGCGCGAGCGGTGCGATGATCTTCGACCCGTACGACGGCGACGTCTTCGTGGCGAACTACGGCTCGAACAACGTAAGCGTGATCGCCGCCGGCAACCACACGCTCGTCGGGACCGTGCCCGTCGGCACCGGGCCGAGCGCGATCGCGATCGACTCCACCGGCGCGGAAGTGTTCGTGGTCAACCACTACTCCGATAACGTGACGGTCCTCTCCGGCAAGAACTTCACGATCCTGGGCTCGATCGAGGTCGGTAGCGGTCCGTCGGACGACGGCGCCGTCGCGGCGAACCCCACGCTCCACACGCTGTACGTCCCGAACGAGGACACCGACACCGTGTCGGTGATCTCCACCGAGACGAACACGGTCGTTGCCACGATCCCCGTCGGGCTGTCGCCCGGCGCGATCGGCGCCGACGCGACGAACGGGGCGGTCTACGTCGCCAACCAGGGCTCTTCGAACGTCAGCGCCTTCTCCCTCGACCAGGTGACGTTCCGCGAGACGGGGCTCAGCGTCGGTGCGTCGTGGTCGGTCCGAGCCGGGCCCCCGACCCAGACCGGGTCCAACACGATCACGAAGGGTAAGGGAACGATCAGCTTCTTCGAGTTCGGCGGTCCGATCACCTATGCGATCACCGCCCCCGCCGGCTATGGGGTGGCGAGCGTCACCGGCCCGTTCGACCCGACCCAGACGTCGGCGAACCTCACCACGAGCTCTCTCCTCCTCACCGTGAAGTTCGCCCCGATCGAGACGCTGACGTTCACCGAGCTCGGCCTCGCCCCCGGCACCGTCTGGTCGGTCGGGATTAGCTCTGCCGTGAAGCACAGCGGCGCTCCGTCCCAGACCGAGTCCGGGAACGACGGCACGCTCACCTTCTCGGCCGTGAAGGGGTCGTGGAAGTTCCAGGTGCACGCCCCGTCGATCTACCGGGCCAAGCCGGCCCACGGCGGGGTCGGCGTTCCCGCCCACGCCGTGACGAAGAAGCTCAAGTTCGTGCTGCTGACCGGGAAGGCGTCGTTCCGGGAGGTCGGCCTCGTCAAGGGCACGCGCTGGTTCGTCAACGTCACCGGCCCCGAGGACGTCAACGCGACGTCGACCACGCCGACGCTCACCATCCCGCTCGAGAACGGGACGTACCAATACACGGTCTCGAACTACTCAATGACCCACCCGCACCCGGCGTCCGGCACGTTCACGATCGTCGCGCCGGCGGCGGCGGTCCCGGTGACGATCCTCTTCACCTCCGTCGCGAGCCACGCGGGGGCTGTCCGCGGAGACGGAGCCTCGGGATCCGAGGTGGGCGCCCCGGTTGCGACCCGCGCCCTCGTGGCCGTCGCCGCCCGCGAGCTCCGCTGAGCTCGACGGGCCGGGGGCCCGGCCCGCGCTGGACCGGCATCGACCGAGGGCCCAGTCCCGGGTCCCCGGGAGCGGGGCGCTCGCATAGGAGTTCCTTCAGGCCCGCCCTCATCGTGCTCCCCGATCCCCCGGGCTGGCTTGGGGCCACGTCGGAAGGCGTCGGAGTTCGGTGGGTCCGATCGGCGCGTACTCCCGTACCGAGGCGGTGGGAATCCGGGCCGGCATCCGCCCTCGTGGGCGTTCAGCTGGACCGAACAGGGCTACGCTCACCCCCGTCGGCCGGTCCCGCGGTCTCGCCCCCGAGAGCGGGCTCCGATGCGACGAGACCCCGCCGACCTCCCCCGATGGAGTTCCGGGCGCGGACGGCCGCGCGCTCTCGCGGCTCCGACCGGGGCGGGTCCGCCCGAGACCCGGGCTCAGGTGTGGAGGGAGAACCGGATCGCGACCCCCAACGGAGCGCCGATCACTTTGAAGCCGCCGGACGCGGGCGCGGCGACGTATCCGGTGACGTGCCCGACGTGGAACGCGTACGTCCCGTTGACGAGGTAGAGCGTGATCGTCGTCGAGGTCGACGTGCCGAGCTCGCCTCCGGCCGACACCTTCCAGGCGGTCGACCCGGGAAGGCCGGTCTCCGTGAACGTCACCGGCCAGGCGTACCGGACCTTGACGCCCGCGCTGTGCACGAGCGGGATCGTCCCCGACACCGAGAGCGTCGCTCCCGCGTAGGAGACGAGCGTCGTCATGTGGTCGAACGTCTCGATCGAGTAGCTGTACGTCGCCGGGGTCAGGTTCTTGAAGACGACCGTCGGGAGGATCGAGCAGCTCTTCGCCCCCAGCGTCACGCACCAGTCGGTGCCCGCCCCGAGCCCCTTCTCGTGGAAGGCGATCGAGCCGGTCGGGCCCTTCACGAACGTCACCGACGTCGAGACGCTGCCGCCGTGCACGTCGACCGTGCCCTGCGGGACGAGGATCGACGACACCTGCCAGCCGCTCGGGCCGGCGATCAGGTAGCCCAGCGTGCCGTTCCCGACGTTGAAGACGATCGAGCTCTGCGCCGACCGCTCCGTGACCCCGTCCAAGACGACCGACCAGGTCTTCCCCGACTTGAGGCCGGTCTCGGAGAACGTCGCCGTGTACAGGACCGGCGAGAACGTCACCGGGTAGTGGATCGCCGCCCCGTTCACCATGATCGAGCCGGAGCGCTGGTTCGGGACCCAGCCCGAGAGCGTGCCGATGGAGTAGCCGTACGTCCCGTTCGGCGCGGTGTATCCGATCGTGTAGCCGGTCGACGAGAGCGTGATCGAGTTGAACGTCACCGACCACGTCATGCCGGACGGGAGACCGGACTCGGTGAAGTCGATCGCGTAGGTCACCTGCGAGAAGGAGATCGAGACGGAGAGCGAGGCGCCGTGGACCGTCACCGTGCCCGACGCCGGGGTCGGCGCGTAGCCGGGGACGAGGTCGACCTTGTACGGGAAGCTGCCGTTCGGCTCGGTGAAGGCGATCGACGTGCCGGTCGAGTTCGCCGGGTTGCCGTTGAGCGTCACCGCCCAGAAGGTCCCGCCCGGGAGGTGGAGCTCGTTGAACGTGACGGTGTACGTCACCTGGGTGAACACGAGGGTCGTCTCCGCGACCGGCGAGCCCGAGATCGCGACCGTTCCGGAGTACGGGAGCGTCGACTGGTGCCAGCCCGAGATGTCGGTGATCGTGTACGTCGCCGTGCCGTTCGGCTGGGTGAAGTATAGCGTGTCGGTGGCGCCGTCCGTCACGAGCGACTGGGTCTGACGGCCGACCGTCACCTGGAACGTGAGGCCCGAGGGGAGTCCGCTCTCCGAGAACGTCACCTGGTAGGTGACGCGGGAG
>JASHXM010000055.1 GCA_030043545.1 Thermoplasmata archaeon
GGGTACGTCGGGTGCTCGACCGCGAGGATCGCCGGCTGGAACGAGTACGGGTCGGTGGTGTTCTCGTAGATCCGCACCGGCGGCGCGCTCGACGTGATGTTGAGGTACCCCCACATCCCCGCCTGGAACTGGTACGGGTCGATCGAGACGAACTCGAACGAGTCGAGGGAGGCGTTGCTCGGGATCGAGAAGTTCGCCCACTTGGAGGCCCCGGGGGGCACGGGGACGGAGATCGTCGGGGGATGCAGGGCGAAGCTGGCGTTCAGCTCGGCCGGGGTGTCGCTGCGGTTGAGCGGCTTTCCGGACTGCGACTGGTTCGACAGGGTGAACGAGTGCGGCTCGGTGCCGTTGTTCGTGAGGTTGATATCGAGGGTCGTGCCGGGCGCCGCCGTGAGGAACCGCGGCGCGAACGACGGCGCGTCGGTGAGGTTCATGCTCAGCACCTGCGTCGTCGATGGGGCGTGCGCGTACCCCACGTCCGGTACCGTCGCGAACGGCGCGCCCCGTACGGCGCCGACCGATCCCAGCAACAGGAGGACGGACCCGACGGCCAACCACGGCGCCCCCCAGCGCACGCCTCGCTTGGTCGACGGTCCGCGCACGGAGAGGTAGGTCCCCCGAGGCCGATTCAACTCGGGTGCGGTTGATATCGAGCGTGTACGAATCGGGCCGTCAGCGGCCGGCGGCCAACGCTTCCGGCGCCGCCGGCTCGAGCGGCCGGGTCCCGGCCGCCGCCCGGGTCTCCCCGACCGTCGGCTCTCCGGGCGCGAGCGGTCGATAGCAGCGGCGCGCGAGGAACGCGATCTCGCCGACCATGCCGACCGCCATCACGGACCCGAACCCGATGCGCGAGAGGTCGCCGCCCCCGTCCAGGGCGAGGCCGACCCCGGCCGCCGCCATCGCGGCGAACAGGCCGCTCAGGGCGAGCAGGAAGCTCAGCTCCGACGGCGCGACGCGCCGACGGGCGATCGATCCGACGATGACGAGCAGGATCGCCGACATCACGATCGTCCCCGCGACGCCGCCGACGAGCGGGAAGGTGAGCACCCACGGAGCGACCCCGGCGATCGCGACCAGCGCCGCCGAGCCCGCCCGCTCGAGCGGGGTGAGCGGCGCCCAGAGCACCAGGGCCGCCATCACCGCCGCCATCGACCAGTAGAACCAGACGGAGGAGAGGCCGAGTCCCATCGCCGCAACGAACGGGAGCGTGCCGTTCGCCCCACCGTCGGCGAACAGGACCCCCATCAGCACCTCCGAGCCGGTCGTCGCCAGGCCTAGCCAGAACGGCCACCACCAGCCGTCACGGGTGACGCGCCGGTCCTGGAAGATGACGAGGCAGACGAACCAGAGCCCGACCGGGAACATCATCATGAAGTTGAACGCGAGGAGCACCCACGTCCACGCCGTGGTGCCGTTCGAGTTGAGGAAGACGTCGAGGAGGGCTGTGAGCAGCACCATGCCGCCGCCCAGCACGGCGAGCGCGAGGATCATCTGGGTGAGCAGGGGGGGGTCGGTCCGGGTCGGGAGGACCTGGAGGAGGACGAAGATCGTGATCCCGATCATCGAGAGCGCGACCGCGATGTACGAGGCGAGGGAGGTCGAGACGTCGATCGGGGGGACCGGGAACCCCATCGGGTCGGTCGAGTCGGCCGCGTTTGATATCGGCGGCGTACCGACCGCCGGGACCTCGGCCGGTCGCGCGGCGCCCCCCCGCTCGTGCGGCGATCATCCGGCGCGCCGCGGGAGGCCCATGTACGGCGGACGGGGCTCGAAGCCGAGTCGACGGTAGTACTCCCGGGTCCCCACTGCGCTCATGACGAGCAGCTCGTCGAACCCCCGGGCGAACGCGATCTCGGCCGCCCGACCGACGAGCCGCCGGCCCAATCCCCGATGCTGGAGACCGACCGGCGTGTCGGCGGACGCGCCGACGTCGACGGCCTGCCCGAGGACCTTCAGCTCCCGGATGATCGGAAACGCCAGCGGGTCGGCGGACGCACCGCTCGGGAGCCGGAGCCGGAGGTAACCGGCGGTGCAATCGCTCGCAGGATCGTCGTACGAGAGGAACACCTCCTCCCCGCCCGCGGCCGTGTACTGCGTCTCGCGCAGCACGAGGCGGTCGGTGTCCGGGACCGCCCGACGACCCGGTTCGCGGCAGCGGAGGCACGGACAACGCGCGCCAGTCCGGGCGAGTCGGTCGAGCGCGAGCTGGCGCAGGTTACCGGCGCGGACCCCCGCGGCGATGAGCCGGGCGGGGATGTCGCGCTGGATGCGGTGGATCCGGACCCACGGAGGCAGCACCCGCTTCATCTCCGCGATCAGGTCGGCGGCGGTCTCGACGTCGTACGGCCGATAGCGGCCGGCACTCCAATCGTCGTAGAGCGGCGTCCCGTCGATGACCAACGTCGGGTAGATCTTGAGGAAATCCGGGCGGAAGGCGGGATCGTCCCACAGTCGGCGGAAATCCGCGAGGTCGGCGGCGGGATCCATCCCGGGGAGCCCGAGCATCAGGTGGTAGCCGACCTTGAGCCCGCGGGACCGCGCCGCGGCCGTCGCGCGCTCGACGTCGCCGACCCCGTGCGCCCGACCGACCGACGCGAGCACGTCATCGTGCAGGCACTCGACCCCGAGCTCGACCCGAGTGACCCCGCCGGCGAGGAGGAACGGCAGCACTCGTTCGTCGCACCAGTCCGGCCGCGTCTCGACCGTCAGCCCGACCACCCGGTGGGGCCCCCGGGAGTTCTGGTCCTGCGCCTCGGCGATCGACGTGGAGGAGGCGCCGTTGAGCCCGTCGTAGATCCCGCGCAGCACCTC
>JASHXM010000056.1 GCA_030043545.1 Thermoplasmata archaeon
ACGCCGCGGAGGTGGTGGTGGAAGTACTCGTACAGCGCCCCGAACAGGAAGCCGAGCGTCACCATCCCGAGCCCGACGTACCCGGCGAGGAGGAGCAGGTGGCCGATCCCGAGCGTCGAGACGAGCGGGATCGGGGGGCGGTAGCCGACGAGCGAGCGGAGGACCTGGAAGCCGAAGAACTCGTCCCAGAAGAGGCCGAGCGCGATCGCGAGGGCGCAGCCGGGGAGGAGCGCCCAGGCGAGCTGCTGCATCCCTTTCGGCCCCATGATCATCTTGACGAAGTTGCGGCCGGCCTTCGGGAGGTGCTGGGCGCCCGGGAAGCCGCGGATCATCCAGAGGCAGATCAGCAGGATCGTGAGGCCGTAGCCCCAGTCGCCGAGCATGAAGCCGAAGAAGATCGGGAAGACGATCGCGAAGACGAGGGTGGGGTCCCACTCGCTCGCCTGCGGCAGGGAGTAGAACCGGATGAAGAACTCGAACCGGCGGACCCCCGCCGGGTTCTGCATCAGCGTCGGCGGCTCCTCGGTCGTCGGGATCCGGTAGACGCTGACGCGGTCGCCGGCGACGCCGCGGAGCACCGTCTCGAGCCGCGGGAGGTCGCGCTCGGGGATCCACGCCTCGAGGGCGAACGAGACCCGGCCCGCGCCGACCTTCTGGAGCGCCTCCACCTTCCGGTTCTCGACCTGGAGCGCCTCGTCGATCGCGCGGACGGTCGGCGCCCACTCGCCCGCGATCGCCTCGAAGCGGGCGGCGATCTCGGCCCGGCGGGCGACGATCGCCCGGCGGCGGTCCGCGAGGCGCGTGCGCTCCTCCGCGGGGGTCCCGGCGAGGCGCGGGACCGCCGTGAGCCGTACGCCGCTCTTCTGCGCCGCCTTGACGAGCGTCTCACCGCCGCGGGCGCGGAGCACGACGACGAACCGCGTCGTCTCGTCCGGTCCGGCCCCGGTGAAGAACGTCGGAGCGTCGGCGGCGTCGAGCGCGGCGCGCACCGCCGCGAGCGCGTCGGACGACGCCTCGCCCGCGAACGCGGCGACGCTCGCGCTCGCGAGCGCGTCCAACGGGCCGGGGAAGACGGCGAGCGTCTCCAGGAGCCGGGTCGTCTCGTCGATCGACCGCTCCTCGGTCACGAGGCGGTCGTCCTCCCGCTTCAGCGCCGCGACCTCGTCGTCGATCGGGACCGTCTGGGCGGCGGCGAGGATCTCGTCGAGCCCGCCGAACCGGCGCGGCGGGGCGGCCGGGCCCTCGGGGAGGGCGGTGGCGAGCCCGCGGAACCGGAGCGTCGCATCGCCGATCCGGCGCTGGAGGTCGGTCGACCGCTCGGGGAGGAGCTCGGCGAGCGCCGCGGGCGCGAGCGGCTCGATCGAGAGGAGGCGGACGTCGTGGAGCGCCGTCAGGATCCGGTCGCGGTCGTCCTGGAGGCCGACGAGGCCGATCCGGAGCATGCGGGCCGGGCGGAGCGACATCGGCGTCGCTCCTACTTCGACCCCAGGTCGCCGAGCACGGCGGCGAGGATGCCGGCCCGCCGGTCGGACGGGATCGAGTCGCCGGAGCCGAGACGCGCCGCCTGGCGTTCGCCGTCGGCGACGATCGCCGCCGCCTCCCGGTCGGCGCGGGCCCGGGCCTCCTCGACGGTGTGGACCCGCTCCCCTTCGGCCTCCGCGCGGGCGGCGGCGAGGACGCTCTCCGTCTCCTCCTTGAGCCGCTTCAGCGTCTCCTCGGCGAGCCGGCGGGCGGCGGCGACGCGCTCCTCCGCCTCCGTCTCCGCGGCGCGGATCTTCCGGAGCGTCTCGACCGACGGGTTCGGCGCGGCGGGAGCGGCGGGCTCGGTCATCCGGGCCCCCCGACCGCGCGCGCGAGGAGGGCGAGCACGAGGAACAGCGCGGCGAGCTTGACGCCGGCGGAGATCAGCATGGCGGCGCCGAACTTCTTGACGGCCGCGTTAGGCGCTGACAGCACTGCCTTCCGCCTCCATCTTCCGCTTCACGGTCTTGAGCATGCTGAACGAGTCGCGCTCGAGCTCGTCGAATCGGAACTTGATGTACCGGACCGTCCCCTCGAGCCGGGGGATGAGCACGTTCTCGATCGCGCTCGCGCGGCGCTTCGTCTTCTCGATCTCGAGGAGCAGCCGCCGAAGGGCGTTCTCCTTCTCCGCGACGTCGAGGACGACCCGGTAGATCCCCTGGAAGTGCCGGATCGACTCGTGGACGGGGACGGAGAGGTCGAGCAGCGCGGCGGGCGGGAGCGGCGCGTAGCCGCCGCCGTCGACGCGCGGCGTGCGGACCCCCATCACGTTGCGGGTCGAGACGCCGGCGGCCCGCACGTTCGGGAGCAGCGTCGAGATGTTCTCGAGCCGGGTCGGCCCTTCCCGCATCTCGGCGAACCGGATCGCCTCGTAGCCGCGCACGATCCGGGCCTTGAGATCACCGCGGAGGCGGAGCGCCTCCCGGCTGATCTTGAAGAACTCGGCGATGAGGGCGGAGCGCTTCAGCTTGAGCAGGTTGAGCCCGCGCTTCGCGACCGCGATGCGGCGGCGCGTGCGCAGCAGCTCGAGGCGCGTCGGCCGGATGCTCTCGATCCGCGCCATCGCCCCACCCCGGCCCCTACGCCGCCGTCGCGCGCGTGGGGCGGTACTTCTGGACGAACTCGGGGCGGATCCGCTTCAGCTCGGCGTCGGGAAGGTCCTCGAGCACCCGCCAGGCGATCTCCAGGCTCTGGTCGATCGTCCGGTCCTCGTCCGGCCGCTGGTTGACGAACGTCGTCTCGAACCGGTCGGCCGCCTTGAGATAGAGCCGGTCGGTGGCGCTCAGCGACTCCTCTCCGACGATCGCGGAGAGGGCCCGCTGGTCCTTCCCGGTCGCGTACGTGGCGAACAGCTGGTCGGCGACGCCGCGGTGGTCCTCCCGCGTGCGCCCCTTGCCGATCCCCTGGTTCATCAGCCGCGACAGGCTCGGCAGCACGTCGATCGGGGGGTAGATCCCCTTCCGCTGGAGCTCGCGGCTGACGTAGATCTGTCCCTCGGTGATGTAGCCGGTCAGGTCCGGGATCGGGTGCGTCACGTCGTCCGCCGGCATCGTGAGGATCGGGAGCTGCGTGATCGACCCCTTGCGGCCGTGGATCTTCCCGGCCCGCTCGTAGATCGTCGCGAGGTCGGTGTACATGTACCCGGGGTAGCCGCGCCGCCCGGGGACCTCCTCCCGCGCGGCGGAGACCTCGCGGAGCGCCTCGCAGTAGTTCGTCATGTCGGTGAGCACGACCAGGACGTGGAGGTCCTTCTCGTAGGCCAGGTACTCCGCCGCGGTGAGCGCCATCCGCGGCGTGACGACCCGCTCCATCGACGGGTCGGAGGAGAGGTTCAGGAAGACGACCGCCCGCTCGAGCGCGCCGGTCGACTCGAACTCCTTCAGGAAGTAGTTCGCCTCCTCGCTCGTGATCCCCATCGCGGCGAAGACGACGGCGAACCCTTCGGTCGAGTCGCGGAGCTTCGCCTGGCGGACGATCTGGGCGGCGATCTGGTTGTGCGGGAGGCCGGCCCCCGAGAAGATCGGGAGCTTCTGCCCCCGGACGAGGGTGTTGTTGACGTCGATCGTCGAGATCCCCGTCTGGATGAACTCGCTCGGCTCCTCGCGCGAGTACGGGTTCATCGCGTTGCCGACGATCTCCCGCCGGTTCTCGCTGACGATCCGCGGCCCGCCGTCCCGGGGCTCGCCGAGGCCGTTGAAGACGCG
>JASHXM010000057.1 GCA_030043545.1 Thermoplasmata archaeon
AGGGGCGACGGCCGCGGGGCTCACCGCCGCCGCGGTGAAGGACGATTTCGCGGGCGGCCGCTGGGTCCTCGAGGCGGGGATGCTCGTCCTGGCCGACGGCGGGATGGCGATCATCGACGAGCTCGACAAGATGACCCCCGAGGACCGCTCCGCGATGCACGAGGCGCTCGAGCAGCAGACGGTGTCGATCGCCAAGGCCGGCATCACCTCGACGCTCAACGCCCGGTGCCCGGTCCTCGCCGCCGCGAACCCGAAGTGGGGGCGGTTCACGCCGGACCGGCCGGTCGCCGACCAGATCGACCTCCCGCCGACGCTCCTGTCGCGGTTCGACGTGATCTTCTCGATCAAGGACCTCCCCGACCAGGAGCGCGACCGGCGCCTCGCGAACCGGATCCTCGCCTCGCACCGGTCCGTGGAGATGCCGGAAGGCGTCGCCGACGCCGAATCGGTGCCGTTCCCGCCGGACCTCCTCAAGAAATACATCGCCTACGCGCGCCGGACGATCCGTCCGAGGCTCTCGGAGGAGGCGCTCGGCGTCCTCGAGGAGTTCTACGTCCGCATCCGTCGGCAGGGGGAGGAGCCGAACGCCCCGGTCCCGATCACCGCGCGGCAGCTGGAGGCGCTCGTCCGGCTCAGCGAGGCGGCGGCGCGCGCCCGGCTCTCGAGCACGGTGACGACCGACGACGCGCGGCGGGCGGTCGGGATCATGGAGAACTTCCTCAAACGGGTCTCGATGACGACCGAGGGGAAGTACGACATCGACCTCACGCAGACGGGCGTGAGCCACAGCCAGCGCGAGCGGCTCGACACGGTGATGCAGATCATGCGCGACCTCCAGGAGGCGCACGAGGGCCACTTCTCCCCCGAGCAGTACCTCGAGGCTTCCCAGAAGGCCGGGATCCCCGCACCGAAGGCGGACGCGCTCCTCCAGTCGCTCCGTAACCAGGGCGAGATCATCGAGTCGCGGCCGGGCCAGCTTCAGCTCGTCCGGTTCTACTAGAACGCTCGGTCGCCGGGCGCCCCTCATATACGGCCGCCGGCCATCGACGGGCAACGGGGGCGGCGATGGCCGACGACGCCGGGTTCGTGATGCGCGTGCACCGCGTCCGCGCCGAGGTCGTCGTCGCGGCGTGCGACGCCGAGCTCGTCGGCCGGCAGCTCCCCATCGGCACCGACGGACGGACGGTCGCCGTCTCGAGCCAGTTCTACGGGGAGCGGACCGTCTCGCGGGAAGAGCTCGCCTGGGCGCTCCAGCGGGCGACGATCGTCAACCTCCTCGGCGGCCGCGTGCTCCGCGTCGCCGAGGAGGAAGGGTTCCTCGCGCCGGGGAGCGCGGGCGAGCTGGGCGGGGTGCCGCACGCCCAGATCGTCTCGATGCTCCGGTAGGGGTCCGAATGGACGGGGAGTTCTGCGTCGTGTGCGGCCGCACGGACCGGTCGCTCGTCGACGGCCTCTGCGCCGACTGTGCCGCCGACCGGACCGTCCTCGTCAAGGTCCCAGCGCACGCCGAAGTGACCGTCTGCCCGACGTGCGGCGCCCGGCAGATCGGCTCGCACTGGGAACGGCGGGGGGCGAGCGAGTCGCTGTCGGCCGACGACCTGACGCCGCTCGTCACCGTCCACCCCGACGCCGCCCTCCGGACGATTCGGTGGGAGGAGACGAAATCGACGGCGACCGTGCGCGACCTCGTCGGCCGGGCCCGGCTGCGCTTCCGTGGGACGGAACGCGAGGCCGAGATCGCCCTCTCCGTGCGCACGGTCCACCGGACCTGCCCCGAGTGTAGTCGCCGCTCCGGGAAGTACTACACGGCGGTCCTTCAGCTGCGTGGCGGTGGCGACGACCGCACGGAGAAGGCGCGCGCGCTTCGGGAGCGGCTCGACGGCGTGTGGGCGGCGCTGCTGGGCGAGGCGCGCCGGGACGCGCAGGACGCCTTCTCCTGGCGCGAGGAGCTTCCCGAGGGCTGGGACTGCTACTTCACCGACACGCTCGCCGCCCGTTCGGTCGCCCGGCTCGCCCGACAACGGTTCGGCGCGACGATCCGCGAGTCGGCGACGCTCGCGGGCCGGAAGGAGGGCCAGGACCTCTACCGGGTCACGTTCTGCCTCCGGTTCCGGCGGGCCGGCGCGCCGGTCCAACCATAGTCTTAAGAGCCGTACCCTGCGTCGCACCCGCCGAGACCGGTCGAGGCCTCCATGATGAAGAAGAGCGGGATCCTGCGACGTCACCACGGGTCGGACACGTTGGAAGAGGGGTCGTTCGTCGACCTCGGCGCGATGCAGTTCGAGGACGAGGCGGCCGGACTGGCCGGGGCGAAGGGCACCGTCCGGTTGGCCGAGATCCTCCGGTTCGACGACCTCCACCAGGTGTCGAAGTTCGCCTACCAGGGCGACGTGGTCCTCCTCGACTACACGTCGATCGCGAACGACCAGATCGCGGTGAAACGCATGAGCATCGACTTGAAGAACGTCGCGAAGGATACGGGCGGCGATGTCGCAGGGATCGCAAAGAACCTCCTCTGCATCACCCCCGCCGGATTCCGCATCGACCGACAAAAGATCCGACCGTCGTTCTGAGCCGGTCGCCACCGCGATCTCGGTCGCGGTCGACCGTCGCGACGCGCTCGGCTCCGACGCCGACGTCGTCGTCGTCGGGCTGTTCGAACGCGGCGAACACGACTCCGCGCTGCCGCGCGCCCTCCAGGCGGAGGACGCCGCGCTGAACGGTCAGCTGACGGCCGCGTGGTCGCGCTCCGAGATCAAAGGGAAGCGCCGCGAGCTCACGACGTTCCACCGGCCCGACGGCCGGTCTCGGCTCGTTCTGGTCGGCCTGGGCGCGAAGGGAAAGTACTCGGCCGAGACGGCGCGCCGCGCCGCGGCGGATCTGGTGAAGTCGCTCAAAGGGAAGGCGGCCCGGTCGGTCGCCGTCCGTCTGGCGACGTTCGTGAGCGGCGGCGTCGACGCTGCCAAGGCGGCCCGGGCGCTCGCGGACGGCGTCGTCCTCGGCGGCTACGAGTTCCTGCGGTACAAGTCGGCCCCCGAGGGGGGCGTGGAGCGGGCGACGCTCCACCTCGGCGACGCCCTCGGCCGCCAGGCGGCGGCGGTGCGCAAAGCTGTCGCGAACCAGACGGCCCTCCTGGAGTGCGTCGTCTGGGCCCGGAACATCGCGAACCTGCCTGCCGACACCGCGACTCCCGAGCGCCTCGCCGAGGAGGCCCGCGCGCTCGGCAAGGAGCTGGGGCTCAAGGTGACCGTCTTCGACGAGGCGAAGCTCGCGGAGATGGGGTGCGGCGGCCTCCTCGCCGTCGGCGGAGGGTCGGCCCACCCGCCGCGCATGATCATCCTCGAGTACCCGGGGCGCGGACGCAAGGCCCGCACGGTCGCCGTCGTCGGGAAGGGGATCACGTTCGACTCCGGCGGCATCTCGATCAAGCCCGCGCCGCGGATGGCGGAGATGAAGTTCGACAAGTCGGGCGCCGTCGCGACGCTGGGGATCGTCCGGGCCGCCGCGACCCTCAAGGTCGCACCGCGGGTGATCGGGGTGCTCTGCTGCGCGGAGAACCTCCCGAGCGGGTCGGCGTACCGTCCCGGGGATGTCGTCCGGACGTACAACGGCAAGACGATCGAGGTGCTGAACACCGACGCGGAGGGGCGGGTCGTCCTCTCCGACGGGCTGGGCTACGTGGTGAAGCAGTACTCCCCCGACGAGGTGATCGACCTGGCGACGCTCACGGGGGCGGAGGTGATCGCCCTCGGGGACGACACCGGCGGTCTCGTCTCGACGGACAACCGGCTCGCGCAGGGGCTCCTCGCCGCCTCCGCGGAGACCGGGGAGCCGCTCTGGCGGATGCCGCTCACCGACTTCCATCGCGAGCTCGTGAAGAGCGAGGTCGGCGACGTCCGCAACTCGATCGAGATCCCGGTCGCCGGGATGCTGACGGCCGCGGCGTTCCTGGAAACGTTCGTCGGCGCCACGCCCTGGGCGCACCTCGACATCGCCGGTCCGGCGTACACGAACCCGCTCACCCGACGCTATCAGCCGCCGTACCAGAACTACGGAGCGACCGCGTTCGGCGTCCGCCTGGTCACGCGATATCTCGAGGGGATCGGCGGGCGATCGTAGCCGGGCCGGTCGCGCCGGCGGCGCCGGCCGGCGCGGCTACGCCGCGACGATCTGCACGCTCTCGCCGCCGTGCCGGGTTGCCCGCGGACGGATCTCGCAGAACAGCGGCGTGTGGTAACCGCCGCCGGTGATCAGCGCGACCCCGACGGGGAGCGACTGGATCATCTCGGTCATTCCGGAGGTGAGCCCCTCGATCGATTGGGCGATCGCCTTGAGATCGAGCGGGTTCGTCACCTGCAGGATCAGCTGGGTCGTGCACTGCGACAGCACGCTCTTGTCGATCCGGGCGGCCCGCTGGGTGACGACGCACAGGCCGAGGCCGAACTTCCGACCCTCGCTCGCGATGTTCTTGAGGATCCGCGAACAGCTCGCCGTCCCCTGCTGGGGCGCGAAGTTGTGCGCCTCCTCGAGGACGAGGAACAACGGCGGGATCCGGCCCTTCTTCCGGTTCTCGAAGAGCGTCGAGGCGATCCGCGCCACGACGAGCTCCTGGACGTCCGGGGAGACCCCGCGGAGGTTGATCAGCGTCGCGTCGCCCTTGCGGACGAGGTCGTTGAGGCTCGTCCCCACGGGCCCCAGGAGCTTCGTCTGCTCGACGTACTCGAGCCGCTCGTGCAGGATCTCCGCGGTCGCCCCCTCCTCGCCCTCCGAGGCGCGTACGAGGTCGGCGACGGTGAAGTCGGGCTTGCCGGCGGCGACCCGGTCGAGCAGCTGCTTCAGCGGGGCGAGGAACGTCTTGACGTTCGTGAGCCCCATGAAGACGAGCAGTTCGCGCGGCTCGATGTTCTTGAGCGAGAAGGTGAGCGGCTTCGCGTTCGGGTTCAACGAGACGTCGGGCGAGTACTCCTGGACCTGCCGGGCGAACCCCTGCGACTCCACGCCGAACTTGCTGTGATGGCCGTCCTTCTCAGCGGGCTGGCGGAGCGAGCCGTACTCGCCGTGCGGGTCGACGATGACGCACGTCACCTTGTGCCGGAGCAGCTCCTCGATCAGGACCCCCAGGAGGTAGCTCTTCCCGCCGCCGGTCTTCGCGAGCACGCTCACGTGCCGCTGGACGAGCTGGTTGATGTCGAGCTCGACGCGCAGGCTGTGGTTCCGCAGCAGGCCCACGTACGCGCCGGTGTTGGCGCGATGCTTCAGGCCGAGGACATCGGCGATCAGCGGCTCCTCGGCGCGGTAGACGTGCGCCCCCGGCCGGAACGGGATCGTCGGACATTTCACGAGCCCCTGCTCGTCCCGGAAGCCGATGATCCGAGCGACGCCGAGGAGGCTCTGGTGGATCGACGCGTCGTCGCTCGTGCCGAGCGACTCGGCGCGCTCGAGGTCGAGGTCGCTCTTCCGCCGGAGGTCGTCGAGCTGGCAGAGGACGCGGCCGTGCAGCTCGTC
>JASHXM010000058.1 GCA_030043545.1 Thermoplasmata archaeon
GCGGGACGCGAGGGCCGCGGGCTGCGGTGGAAAGGGACCGGGGCGGAGCGGTTCCGCCCGTCTCGCGCGCGCAACCGACGGGACATCCGGCGGACGCAGACGAAGGTCATCCCGTAGGGTCGCTCCCGTCGCCGCCGGTCACCGCATCGAACGGCACGCCGAGGCGTTCGGCGGTCCGCCGGGCCCATCCGAACAACCCCTCGACGTGGACGAGCTCGCCCCGCAGGACGGTCGCGAGACGACGCCGGTACTCGAGGTCCAGGCCGACCCGCTCCCCCGCCAGGAAGTCGCGGAGCCGTCGGGCGAGCGTCCCGCCCTCCGAATCCCAGTCGGTGAGGACGATCACGCGGCGGCGCGTCGCGACGAGCTCCTGCGCCGTCTCCGCGAGCGTTCGTCCGCGGTGCACCATCGCGACCGCGCCGGACCAGCCCAACCGCACGACGGCGCGCCGGTCCCGCTCCCCCTCGACGACGATCGCGGTGCCCGAGTCCGCCGCCTCGGAGAGCAGCCGATGCCAGAGCGCGACGAACTCGTCGAACGCCGCCACGGGGTCGCGCTCGCGAGCCATCGACCGGGGTGGCCCGGGGCCGGGCCGACCTCGTCCACGGCGACCGCACATATCCTATACTCCTCGGGTCCTCGGACGCCTCCCCGATGCCCGACCAGTTCACCCTCCTCCTCGAGTGGCGCCGGAACGAAGGCGCCGGCCGCGGGCTCGCGAAGCTCCCGCCGGACTACTACGCCGCCACGACCGCGTACCTGGTGGAGCTGCGGCGGTCCTACGAGTCGGACCTGCGGGAGAACCCGTCGGGGCGGAAGGGGGAGATCTCCCGGCAGACGTACCAGCGGGCGAGCCAGGTGGCGCGCGACATCCTCGAGGGACGGGTGCAGAAGGTCGTCTCCCTCGCGTTCCAGGCGAGCATCGGGGGCGGCCGAGAGCTGCCGAACTCGCTGCCCGAGGAGCGGGCCCTGTTCGACGACCTCGTCCGTGCGCTCCTCGACCACCGCCGCGCGCAGGCGCCGTACCTCGAGGCGATCCCGGCCCCGACGCCGCCGACCGCAACGCCCCGCGCGGCGGCTGTACCGACCCCACCGTCGTCCGCGGCGACCTCCCCGCCGCCCTCCGCCGCGCGGGCGGGTTCCAGCGTGCCGGTCGCGCACGTGCGGATCCTCGAGGCCGGTCACCGGGTCGAGGTTGGCGCCGACTCCCTCGACCTTCGGGTCGACGACCTCGTGGCACTGCCCGCCGCCACCGCGAAGCTGCTGATCGACGCCCGGGTGGCCGAGTCGGTCACCCCGACGTCCGGGCCGCTCCGGTAGACCGCGCGCGCCCGACCGGCGAGAGCTCCAGCGCGCGGAACCGCGCGAAGCCGAACAGGAGGTTCTTCACCGCGAGGCGGAGGCGCACCTGCGCCTCCGCGCCGACGGTCGCGCGCAGTTCCGCGTCGAACAGGGACGACAGGCCCCAGGAGTCGAGCGCCTCGGACTGGGGCCGGTCGTGATCGACGGCGAGCCCGCCCGCCCGAGCGGCGTCGCGCAGGCGGTCGAAGTTGACGAACACCGACAGGTCCGCATGGCCGAGGGCGGAGAGCGGGTCGTCGACGGCGCGATGGTGGGCGACGGCCGCGAGCGTGCCGCGCGGGTGCGCCCGGACGAGCTCGCCCTCATCCATCCCGTAGTCGAGGATCACCGCGACCCCCGCGACCAGATGGTCGGCGATCTCCCGGACGAGCGACTCGGCTCCGACCGGGAGCTCGACGATCGTTCCGCGCTCGACCCCCGACGGCAGCGGGCGACCCGGTACGTCGGTCGACGGCGACCGTTCCGACGGAACCACGGTCGTCCCGTCGAGTCGGATCCCGAGCTCACCCCACCCGGTGCCGTCGAAACGTAGGCGTCGGGCAGGCAGGGCATCCATCACCTCATTGGCGACGACGACTCCGGCGACGGGGCCATGGCCCGCGAGCGACGTGCTCGACTGGAGCCGGATCCCGCGCGAGCGAGCGACCGGCTCGGTGCGTCGGACCGCCTCGGCGAGGCGTTCCTCGGCACGGTCGACGAGGAGGTAGTCGAGCGGCCGCGCCCCGGTGTCCTCGGGGAGAGCGAGGATCAGCTGCTCCGCCAGCTGCCCGTCGCCCGGACCGAGCTCGACGAACGTAGGGCGGCGGCCCGTCGGCAGCTCGCGCAGCGCCGAGGCGACCCGCGCGGCGAGGGCGCGGGCGAACAGCGGGTGGACCCGGGGAGCGGTGTAGAAGTCGCCCTCCGGGCCGAACGGGGAGTCGGAGCGGCGGTAGTAGCCGGCGCCGGGGGCATAGAGGGCTGCGTCGAGCACCGCGTCGTACGGTACGAACCCGTCCGGCTCCGCGCGAGCTCGGAGCGCCGCGGCGAGGGCGTCGGAGACGACCCGCTCGCCGGTCCGGTCCGGGGCTCCCGCGGGAGTCGCCACGGCCGTCTCGCGTCGGTTCAGCCGATGTACCCGACGTCCTCGCGGGTCGGCGGAGAGCCGCCGCCGGACGAGTCGCTCGACCGCTGCTCGACCTCGTGGATCTTCTGGGCGATCCGGTCGATCTCCCGGGCCTTCGTCTCGAGCGTCGTGAAGTCGATCTCGACCTTCAG
>JASHXM010000059.1 GCA_030043545.1 Thermoplasmata archaeon
AGAAGAGCGCCGCCGAGACGGCGGGGAAGCAGGAGCTCCAAAAGCTCGCCGAGCAGATCCGCACCCTCGCGGACGAGCTCGCGAGCCGGTCGATCCAGGACCAGGCGCACGCCTCCACGCGGGAGCTGGTCGAGAAGGACCTCAAAGGCGCCCGAGAGCGGCTCACCGCCGCGCGGGAGCGCATCGCGCGGTCCGAACGCGACCGCGAGCGCGCCGAGAAGGAGCGCGCGGCGGCCGACACGGCATCGGAGAAGCTCGCAAAGGAGCTCGCCGAGCTCAAGTCCGCGATCCAGGCGGCGCAGGATTCGTATCTCGCGCTCCTCCCCACGGCGATCTCCGGTCGCCTCAAGACGCTCCAGGAGCAGTCGGCCCGCACCCAGGAGGCACGACTCAAGGCGAACGGGGAGCTCGAGTCGACGCGCGCCTCGCTCGCCGCCCTCGCGACCCAGCTCGACGCGCGGCGCGCCGAGGTCGAGCGGACCGCCGCCGCGGTCGCCGCGAAGAAGAAGGAGATCGCGCAGACGGAGAAGCTCGTCCGCGAGGCGGCGGAGGCGCTCGCCGCGCTCAAGTCGGTCGAGGCCCGCCAGGACGCGAGCGTCCGCGCGCAGTCCGAGAAGAAGCGGGGTCTCGACCAGCAGGTCGTCGCCGCCGCCGAGCAGCTCGCCAAAGTGACGGGCAGCCTCGAAACGCGGCACTCGATGCTCACCGGCGAGGAGACCCGGCTCGCCCAGGCGCAGGCCCGGCTCGCCGAGCTCGACACGGCGCTCCAGCAGTTCCCCGATCCGGAGCCCGACGAGACACCGATGCCCGTCGACGAGCTCAAGCGCCGCATCGCGACCCTGGAGCAGCAGCTCACCGCGCTCGGCGACGTCAACCAGCGCGCCGTCGAGGAGTACGACGCCGAGAAGGCCCGGCTCGACGACTTCGCCCAGGAGGTCCAGCGGCTCACGACCGAGAAGCAGGAGCTCGTCGCGCTCGTCTCCGCGATCGAGACGAAGAAGCGCGAGAAGATCGGCGAGGTCGTCGGCCAGGTCAACACGCACTTCCGCACGATCTACGGGGAGCTCTCCGCCGGCGGCGAGGGTGAGATCGCGCTCGAGAACCCGGACGACCCGCTCGCGGGCGGCCTCCTCATCAAGGCCCGTCCCGTCGGGAAGACGGTCGCCCGCCTGGAGCAGCTGTCGGGCGGCGAGAAGTCGCTCGCCAGCCTCGCGTTCATCTTCTCCCTCCAGCGGTACGACCCGAGCCCGCTCTACGTCTTCGACGAGGTCGACATGTCGCTGGACGGCCTCAACGCCGAGTACGTGGGACGGCTGCTCCGCCGCAACGCCGAGCGGGCGCAGTTCGTGGTGATCTCGCTGCGCAAGGTGACGCTCAAGTTCGCCCACCACCTCTACGGCGTGACGATGCGGGGTGACGGCTGCTCCCGCGTCGTCGGGATCCACCTCGACGAGATCCAGGACGTGGAGAGCCGCGAGAACGCGCAGGCGCCCGAGTCGGCGGCGCCCGCGCCGCTGGAGGCCCGGTGACCGCGCCCGCGATCCCGGCGGAGGTGACCGGTCCGACCGCACCGGTGTCGCGCGAGGCCGCGGAGAAGGTGCTCCGCTACCTCGTCTTCCACCGCTCGCTCCTCGGGGAGGGGACCGACTCGTCCGCCCTCCTCGAGCGGTACCTCGCGCTCGTCGAGCACTTGACCGAAGGGGTGCACCTCGTGATCGACGACCCGTTCCAGCGGGCGACCGCGATGCTGTTCGAGCTCGTGATGGACGAGGAGTTCGACCCGTGGGAGATCGACCTTGTGAAGTTCACGCAGGCGTACCTCGACCGCGTCCGCGAGGACGGGTCGGTCGACTTCTCGATCGCCGGCCGGCTCGTCTACATGGCGTGGAGCATCCTGCTGCTCCAATCCGCCGAGGTGCTCCGCTCCCGGGACCGACCGGCCCCGGACGCGGCCGCCGACGGCGTCGCGGAGGAGGGCCCCACGGACGACGGCTACCTGCCACTGCTCGCGACCCCCGAGGCGGTCGACGTGACGACCGCGGTGCTCGGCTCCGCCGACCCGCCTCCGCTCTTGGAGATGGTCCGGCACCCCGAGACGCGGCCGGTCTCCCTGCTGGAGCTGGTCCGGGCGTTCGGCGAGGCGGAAGCGGACGCGCGGCGGGCGCTGCGCATCCAGGAGCTCCGCGAGCGGCTGCGCGAGGAGCAGCGCGCGCCCCCCGAAGTGCTCGTCCACGGCGACATCCCGGAACGCGACCTCGCCGACGCGTGGGAAGCGGCGCTCCGTCACCCGGTCGGCGAAGCGTTCCCGCTCCTCGACCTCTGGAACCCGCTCTCCGGCCGGGACCGGCTCGTCGCGATCTTCCTCGCCGCCCTGTTCCTCGCCCGGGAGCGGTCGATCGAGCTCACCCAGGAGACGCTCGGCCGCTCGCCGGTGATGGTGACCCGATCCACCGACGCCCGCACCGCGCTCGCCCCGGAGGCGTAGGATGCCCGAGGAGAACACCGACCTATTGCTCCGCGTCGAGGCGATCCTCTTCGCCTCGGGGAAGCCGCTCAGCGCCCGGGAGATCGCGGACGCTCTCGCCGTCGACGACCCTCGGGCCGTCGGTCGGGCGGTCGCCCTCCTCGAACGGTCGTACTCGGCGCGACGCTCGTCGCTCGAGGTCCGCAAGGTCGGCGACCGGTTCGCCCTGCAGCTCCAGGAGCCGTTCGTCCCGGTCGTCCACGCCGTCACGCCGGTCGAGCTCGCCCCCCGGACGGTGAAGGCGCTCACGCTGATCGCCTACCACCAGCCGATCCTCCAGAGCGTCCTGGTTAGGATGCTCGGGGACGTCGCCTACGAGGAGGTCCAGCACCTCCGGGGCGTCGGACTCGTCCGCACGGAACCGAAAGGGTCGACGCTCGAGCTGACGACGACCCGCCGGTTCGCAGAGTATTTCGGGATCGCCTCCACGCGACCGGAGGAGATCCGGCGATTCCTCGAGCAGAAGCTCCACGTCGAGCCGACCGCCTCGCCCGCGGCCCCCGACCCCTCGGTCGCCGAGCCCGGGCCGGCGGCTCCCGTCGAAACGGCGCCGCCCGAGGACGGGGCGCCGCGGCCGGATCCGGCAGTCGGCTGACGAGTGCTCAGAACCGCCCGCAGCTCGGGCACCGGGTCGGCTCCGCCGGTCGCTCCGTACCGCAGAATGGGCAGGTGAACGTCGCCGAGCCGGGGGGCGGACGCGGGGGCGTCGGGGGAGCCGACGGTCGGGGAGCGTAGAGCGAGGCGGGTGGAGCCGCCGGTGCGGCGGGAGTTTTCTCGGGCCGGGCCGCCGCCACGATCACGACCGCGGCGACGAGGGCGCCGACGCCGATCAGGATGTACTCCCACTCCGCCGAGAGGAGGGGAGCGGTCGATCTCGGTGGGAATCCGGGCGTCGGACCGGTGTAGGCGTACGTCGAGATCGTCCGGTTGGCGAGGGCCGTGAGGAGCCGCGAGCCGTTGACGAGTCCCCAACCGGTCAGAGCGTCCCACCCCGGAGCCGCGCGGAACACCCAGTTGCCGCCCGTCACCACCGACGTGAACGGATCGGCCGCCTCGAGCGGAGTCCCCTCCACCGCGGCGGACGCGTAGAAGCTCGCGATCCGGTACAGTTCCGGATCGACGAACCCCAACGGGGCGAACGCCTTCGCCCGGACGCTGGCGACCGCGACGACGTCGGCGAGCACGCCCGCGAGCACCGGGGCGGCGACGCTCGTTCCGCCAACGACCTCTTCGAAGATCTTGTGGCTCGCGTTCTGGAAGACGAAGATGTCGGTGTTGTTCGCCGGCATGCCGACGTCGGGACCTTCCCGCCCCAGCGCACCGGCCCCTTGCTGGACCGTGGCGTTGAAGATCGCCGGTTGGGCGGCGGAGTGGAACTGCCAGGACGGCTCGCCGTAGACCGAGCTGGTCCCGCCTTCGGTGCCGGCGTACAGCGCCCGGGCGCCGGCGCCGACCTTCTCGTACCACGCGCTCGCCGACGCGACGCCGGTCACGTTCGGGTCGAACGCCGGCGTCGCCCCGCCGCCGCCGGAGACGACCGACGTCGCGCTCCCGTTGAGCGTCACCGTCGCCCCGCCCACGGAGATCGACCCCGAGCTGCCGAACGAGGCCGTCGCCGGCCACTCGGGCCACTGGCTGCCGCGGTCGGTGTCGGCCGCCGGCGCATCGCCCTGGTCGCCGCTCGCGCTCACGACGGTGACGCCGGTGGCGGCGGCCTCCTCGAGCTCGGCGTTCCAGAGGGAATCGTTGAGGTCGAGCAGCCCGAAGGAGGTCGAGACGACCGCGAGCGAATCCGTGTAGTCGTAGTTGAGCGCCGCCGCGAGGTCCTCGGCGAAATCGTCCGCGAGGTCCTGGTAGGTGAGGAACGGCTCTCCGAGGACGCTGCCGCCGAAGTAGAAGTTAACGAGCTCGGCGCCCGGGGCGAGGCTCCCCGCCATCTCGAGGTCGAGCGAGTTCTCGATCTCATCCTCGGAATCATCGCGGAGTCCGCCGTCGAACCCGGGTGCCGGCGGCGTCGGCACGCCGCTGAGCGGGACCGGCACGCCCGTCAACGTCGGGTGGGGCCACGCGCTCGAGAAGGTGTCGTTGAAGTACGCGCTGAGGACCGCCGGGTCGAAATCCGGCGTGTTCGACTCGGTCGAGTTGTTGTAGCCGCTCGCGAGGAGCGTGGCGATCGCGACGTGGGTCGGGAACGTCGCGTTCGGGATCGTCGGATCGGACGGCCACATCCCCGACGCCCCGAACGCCTCGGCATAGTCCGAGCCGAACTGCCACTGGCCCCCGGTCGGGCTGGTGACGAACTCGTTGGAGACCGGCCGAGGGGGCCCGTCGCGCGCCGCCAGCGTGAGGCGGGCGTCGCCCGCGTCGGAGAGACCGCCGACCCCGACGATCAAACCGGCCAGGGAGGGGGGGAGCCGGGGCGTGCCGAGCGCGGTGTACGCGAGGTGCCCGCCCGAGCCGGCGTACATGACCAGCTCCACGCCGAGCAAGGAGTCCACGCCCGCGGCCGGCACAATCGCCTGCACCCCGGTTCCGCCTGGGGCGATCACGAGGTCGGTTCCGCCGATCCGGGTCAGCGCGGCGATCGCGGTCTCGATCGCAGCGGTCGACGGAGCGAAGCGGCTTCGGAACTCGGCGGCGGTCAGGAATCGGTGGTACGAGGTAGAGCGCGGGTCCGCGACGGATTGGAGGAGCTGATCGAGCTGGCGGGGGTGCGAGTACCCAAGCGTCAGGGTCAGGCGGACCGGCGCCGACGGCGAGAGCGGCCGGCCGACGGTCGCCACCGGGAGCCGGACGGCGTCCGTGACGAGCGGTGCCCCGTTCGGGGAGGCCGTCCGAGGGGACTCCCGCGCCGAGAGGCCCGGCACCGAGACCGCGAGCACCAGCACCAGGGCGGTCGCGACAAGCGGCCGAAGGTGACGCATCCATCGACCGGAGCGGCGCAGGTCTAATGAGGTCGACCGTGGGCCGTCCGGCGAGGCGAACCGTTTAGACCGCGGCCCGTTCGACCTCGAGATGCCCGGGCCCGACGCGAAGTCGACGGGAGCGGCGTGCATCTTCTGCGACATAGTCGCCCGCCGGGCCCCCGCGTACATCGTCTACGAGGACGCGACGACGGTCGCGTTCCTCGACCTCTTCCCGTTCACCCGTGGGCACCTGCTGGTGATCCCGAAGCGCCACGGCGCTCGGCTGACCGACCTTCCGTTCGGGGACCAGACCTCGCTCGTCC
>JASHXM010000060.1 GCA_030043545.1 Thermoplasmata archaeon
AGCCCGGGGCGTCCCGGATCGGCGGCCCGAAGGTTCGGGAAATGGACGTCGGTGAGCGGCACGTGCTCGGCGCGGAGCTCCGCTTCCATGGCGGCGACCTCCGGGCTCGCCCTGCGGACCGTCGACGCGCCAGCGGGCCCGTTCGATGCGGAGCTCTGCGACTGGTGGAGGGAGGCTGGAGTCGGAGCGGACGCAGATGCATGGCTCTCGGGCGAGACCGCATGCCCGAGCGGGCCGGGCGAGCTGACCACCGCGACGACGACGAGCGCCGTGGCCCAGAGCAGGAGTCGAGAGGCGGCCACAGGTGCTCGGCGAGGTGACGGCGGCTCGTCCTTCTTAGACGTTTGCCCTAGACCGTACCGGGGACGGGACGACTCGCCGTCCCCCACTCTCGCCTACGGAGCGACCCAGTGGAGGGTCGAGGCGGCCGGCTCGGTCCTCGACTCCCGGACTCCGCGGTGGAACTCGGGCAGCCACGGGACCGACTCGATCGCCTCTTCGACCGCCGGTAGCCGGGTCGAGTTCCTACGCCAGCGATGGGCGGCGAATCGATCGAACCCCGGCACCGCCTCCGAATACCCGACGGTCAGCAGGAGTGCCGCACCCCCGACCAGGAGGAGCGAGAAGCCGATCAGCTCGGCCCAGAGGGCGAGGCCCATGACGTCCGAGGCGGCGGTGACCGTGCCGAGCCCGATCAGGAGCGCGGCCACGAGCGAGAACAGGGTGCCCCAGAGGAACGGCCCGAACGCGTACGCGTGCACCCGCGCGACCCGGCGGGATTCGTCGGCGACCGCGACGTACGCCCGCCACGTCCCCGCCAACGGCGCGTCGGGGCCCGGAGCGGAGCTGGTGCTGAGGTGGCCGAGGATCGTGCGAGCGAGGTCGAGCTCGAGGCGCTGATAGTTGGCGATGTCGCTTCCGATCATCGTCGCGAGCCCGAACGAGCCGACCGCTCCGACGACGAGCGCCAGCGAGACGAGCCAGACCGACACCGACAGCATCGCCGGGTACTGCGCGATGAGCAACAGGCCATACACGAGGGCGAACAGCACGCCGATGGCGATCGCGGCGCCGCCCATCGAGTCGGGCGGCGGCACAGAGACGGTCAGGTCCCAGCGGGAGCGTGCGGGTCGGGAGGGGGTCGACACGGTACGCTCGACCTTCGGTGAGGTTCTTAAGCCCTCGGTCGGGGTGGAACCGAGCCGGGGCGCCCGTCAGTCGGAGAGGACGACGGCGTCCCCGACCGCGACAGACCCCGGTCGCTCGACCCGAGCGAACCAGCCCCGTCGCCCCGTCATCGTCCGGGCGAATTCGGCCCAACGGACGGTCCCGACGTACGGGAGGGTCGCCAGGTACTCGCACGGGTGGCACGGCTTCGACACTCGCAGGCACGCCGAGCCGACCTCGACCTGTCGCCCGACGGCGAACGCGGCGTTGGGCAGGCCCCGGGTGGTGATGTTCTCCCCGAGGTCCCCCGGTCGGACCGGCCAGCCTTCCGAATTCAGCGCCTCGATCACCTCCAACGGCAGCAGGAGGACGGCTTGGTCCGGGTCTCCGTGTCGGGTCTCTTCCCGCCACCGGTTGTAGTCGCCGTCCACGCCATGCGGGCCGAGTTGGGCCCTGGGCACCGACGGCTTCGGGAGGCCCCGGGCCCCGGGGCTCTCGGCCTTCCGGTGAAGGCCGACCACCCGGCCTTCGACCGCGCTGGGAGGGCTCACGGGCGGGCGGCGGGCGATCCCGATCGTTCCGTCGAGGACCCGGCCGGGCCGGCAGGCACGAACCGAAGCGAGACCGAGTTGACGCAGTGACGGACGTTCCGCGCGGTGAGGCGTTCCCCTTCGAAGACATGCCCCAGGTGGGCTCCGCACCGGGCGCACTCGATCTCGGTCCGCTCTCCGTCCGGATCCGGTTTGCGCACGACCGCCCCGGGGACCTCCCGATCGAACGCGGGCCAGCCGCATCCCGAGTCGAACTTCGAATCGGACGTGTAGAGGGCCGCGCCGCACCGCCTGCACTCGTACGTGCCCGCGGCGAACGTCCGGTCGTACTCGCCGCTGAACGGCGGTTCGGTCCCCTTCTGCACGATCACCCGTTCCTCGGCCCGGGTGAGCGGGCGCCAGCTCGACCGGTCGACGCTTGCCATCGACCGATCCAGCCCGAAGGGGTATATGGCGGGCCCCGAGGAGCCTCGGCTTACGGGTTTAAACCCCCGGTCGATCCCGGCGCGATGCGATTCGGTCGGGCCGCACGACTTGTGGCCGTGGTGGTCGTCGGGCTGGTCCTGGTCGGGGGCGGGAACCCGGCCGGCCGCGGGGGTTCGTTTATCCGACCCGCCCCGACCCTATCGGTGAAGCCGGTCTCGACCCCTTCGTCCGTGCGACCGGAGACGGTCAATGCCGTAATCGGGGTCGAAGACCTCGTCGACAACCGCTCGGTCACTGGCGACCACCCACCCCCGATCCAGACCGACCCCGAGTACGGGACGTTCGATCCGGCGAACGGGGACCTATACACCCGGGGGGACGGGGGGACGGCGCTCTCCGTGATCAACGGGACGACCGGCCGGGCGATCGCCACGATCCCGTTGGCGGGCGCCGAGGTTCCGTATCCGGTGATCCCGACGATCGCGGCCGACCCGAAGTACGACACGGTGTTCCTCACGAACTTCAACGGTGGCAACGTCACAGTGCTGAACGCGACGACCCAGGAAGTCCAACGGACGATCGCGCTCCCGCGCGGACCGGCCGGCATCGCGGTCGTCCCGGCCACGGGGACGGTCTACGTCGCCGACTACACTGACGCGAACGTCTCGGTGATCTCGGGCGCGACCGACCGGGTCGTGAAGAACATCACGGTCGGCATCCACCCGGAAGGGTTCGCGTATGACGGGAAGGACCAACGCCTGTACGTCTCGAACCTGGGGTCGGACAATGTGACCGGGATCGACGTCGATACCAACAAGGCGGTGACGACGGTCAAGGTCGGCACCGAGCCGCTCACGATCCAGTACGACCCTGAGAACGACTACGTGAACGTCGCCGACTTCACCGGCGGCGCGCTCACGATCATCAACGCGGCTCTCGGCTCGGTCTTCCGGACGATCCCCCTCGGGACCGGGTGGCCGTACGACCTCGCCTGGGACCCGCTCACTGACGACCTCTACGTGGCGAACCAGATCTCGGACAACGTCACGGTCATCAACGACCTGACCGGCCACCCCGTGGCGAACCTCCCGATTCCGTCCGGACCCGAGTCGATCGTCTTCGACCCCCATGGGGCGGGGTTCGTCTACGTCTCCCTGCCCGGATCGGAGGAGGTGATGGTACTGGACGGGTTCAACACGACGTACCTCGAGAACTTGACGGTGCCGACGCTCCCAACGAGCGTCCTCGTCGACAACGTCACCGGGGACGCCTACTCCCTTGGGCTCGGCGGGGCCGAGGTCGACCCCACCGCCACCCGGATCGCGCCGACGCGCCCACCCAGCCTCGACGGGTCGATTCCCCTCGAGGAGAACCTCGAGTCGGTCCTCTACGACCCCGCCCGTCACGCGCTCAATGTGCTCGATGAGTATGGTAACGCGAGCCACTCCTTGGTCGGTTCCGGACCCCTCCTCGGGAACGGCTCGACGGCCGTCGGGGGCCTTCCGGTCGCCCAGGTGTACGACCCGACGACCCGCGACCTGTACATCGCGAACGTGGACTCGGAGACCGTAAGCACGGTGACCCCCACCGGCGCCGCCGGCGCCACGTATCCGATCGGCCCAGATCCTACCGGGATCGCCGTTGACCCGGGGCAGGGGAGCCTCTGGGTGAGCACGGACTATGGGAACGTGACGGTGATCTCGATCGCCACTGGCCACGAGACGTCGGTACTGGTCGGGGCCGACGACCTCCTGACCGCGGTGCTGTACGACTCCGCCCACGACGCAGTCTACGTCGCGGACGGGTCACGCGCGGACGTCGTGGAGATCGACCCGACGACCGATCTCGTGAACGCGACGGTCCACGTCGGGACCGACCCCGACGCCCTCCTGCTGGACCCGACCAACAACACGATCTTCGTCGCGAACGACGGGTCGGGGAACCTCAGCGTGATCAACGCGACGGCGAACGCGGTCGTCCAGACGATCGCGGCCCCCGGCGTGACCTACCTGGCGCTCGACCCCACGAACGACACCGTCCTCGCGGCCGGCCATTACGAGCCGGTCCTGTACGACTTCAACGCGACCAACTATACCCCGGCGGCCCCGGACCTGGCGCTCGGCGACATTACCCCCGGGGGGATCGGGTACGACGTCGCCGACCACACCGTCTACGTGCTCGATGCGTTCGAAGGGTCCCTCCTCGAGATCGGACCCCCGCTTCCGACGGCGACCTACACGATCACGTTCCAGGAGGTCGGGCTCCCCTTCGACACGCTCTGGTCGATCGAGCTCGCCGAGAGGTTCACCGAGGGGGACAGAGCCCCGTCCCCGCTCGCCTTCAGCGCGAGCCCGGGGACCTACCCGTACTCGGTCCTGCCCGTCCTCGGCTACCATCCAACGCTCGCGGACGGAAACGTGAGCGTCTCCACCGTCAACGTGACCATAACGGTCGACTTCCTGACCGACCTCACGGCGACCCTGACTCCGAGCGCCGCCTCGATCGCTCTCGGGGGCTCCGAGACCCTCACGACGGCGACCGTCGGCGGGGTCGGGCCATTCAACTACACGTACACGCTGCCGTCCCCCTGCCGGTCCCGCAACGCAACGACCGTGGTCTGCACGCCCGGGGCGACCGGCACCGACTCGGTCCACGTCACGGTCACCGACGCCCAGGGGGTCCAGTACGTCGCGAACGCCTCGTTCGTGGTCCAGCCGTCGGGGAGCCCCCCGCCCTCGACCTCCTCGAGCCCGAACTTCTTCCAGTCCGATTGGTACGTCCTGGTGGCGGCCGGCATCGCGGCGGCGCTCGGGGTCTCGGCCCTGGTGATCCAGCGGCGTCGACGGGACGGGTCTCCCCCGCCCCCGCCCGAAGCTCCGCCGACCCCTCCGGCGACGCCGCCGCCGTAACGGTCCACCGGGCGGCCTACGCGGCGCGCGCGAGGACCCGCTCGAGGACGTCCAGCACGTCGAGCCCGGTCGTGACCGCGCGGCCGGACTCCGGGAACGACTGGGCGGCGACCCACCGCTTCACCTCGGCCGAGCGACCGAGGCCGACGACCGGCAGCGAGTAGCGGAGGATCCCCAGCAGGATCGGCGAGCCGGCGAACAGTCCCTTGAGGGCGTCGACGTGCTTCGTCAGGAACGCCCAGACCGCCCCCGACCGCTCCGGGGCGAGGGAGAGGACGGACTGGAAGATCGTGAGCCACGGCTCGACCAGGAGCTTTCCCTCGAGCAGGAGGCCCAGGCACTCCTCGACCCACGCATCGTTCGGCACGGCCCCGAGCGCCAGCGCCCAGCGCATCCGCTCCCCGGCCGTCGACGCCGCGGCCAACCGCTCGCGCAACCCCCGGTACTCGGGCTCCCCCGCCCGGCGGGCGTACGCGACGAGGATCGGTCGGACCCGCTCCGGGTCCACGCGGTCGAGCCGGTCGAACTCCGTCGCCAGCGACTCCGCGAACGCCGGGTCGAGCACCACCCGGGTCATCGTCACGCTCTCTCGGAGGGACCGGACCCGTTCCGGCTCCCCGTCGGCCGCCGCCGCGCCGAGCCGCTCCGTCTGCGCGACGACGATCGCCCGGAGCGCGTCGCGCCACTTCGGGAGGCGTCCGACGACCGACAGAAAGCCGGTCTCGAGGGCGGCCAGCGCCCCGGTGACGACGAACGGCTCGGTCTCCCCGACGACCGGTCGGAGCAACTCGAGGTACTCGTCGAGCGTGATCGTCCCCGCGAGGAACAACGCGAGGCCGTCGTTGAGCAGGCCCCACCGGTCGAGCGGCGGCAACTCGGACCATGCGGCGAGCAACTCCGTCCGGAGCGCCCGGTCGTACTCCACTCGGTAGAACCCGGAGCGACCGGGGTTGACCACCGGAGTCCCGCTCCCCGCGGGAACCGACGTCCGCGGCGTGTCGAACAGGAGGCGTCGCGCCTCGCCCCCGGTCCGGATCGAGAGCGGGATCGGCCACGGTTTCGCGGGCTCCTCCGGGCCGACCCCGAACTGCGCCTGCTCAAGCTCGAGCTGGGAGCCGTTCCTCCGCACCCGGACGACGGGGAATCCCGGCCGCGCGACCCACTCGCCGAACAGCCGTTCGACCGCGGGCTCCGAGGCGGCGGCGACCGCCGTCCAGAGGTCGCCCGCCGTCGCGTTCCCGTAGCGGTGGGCGCGCAGGTAGGCGGAGACGCCCCGGCGGAACGCGGCCTCGCCGACGTGCGCCTCCGCCATCCGGAGCACTCCCGCCCCCTTGCCGTAGCTGATATCGTCGAAGATCTGGCGGATCTCCTCGGGCTCCCGCACCGCGACCTGGATCGGGTGCGTGTGCGGGAGGGCGTCGAGCGACATCGCCCCCGAGATCCGGCCGGCGAGGAGCCGCTCCATCGCCTTCGACTCCGGGGCGAGCGTCTCCATCGCCTTCGCCGCGACGAACGTCGCGAAGCTCTCGTTGAGCCAGAGGTCGTCCCACCAGCGCATCGTGACGAGGTCGCCGAACCACATGTGGGCGACCTCGTGCGAGATCACCTCGTCGGTCGCCCGACGCTGGGCGAGCGTCGTCTGTGCGTCGTGGAGGAGGTACGACTCCTGCGAGGCGATCGCCCCCCAGTTCTCCATCGCCCCCGTCCCGAACTGCGGGACGGCGATCAGGTGGAGCTTGGGGAGCGGATACGGCTCCGCGTAGTAGTCGGCGAAGTAGGCGAGCGACCGCTCGGCGTGCTGGATCGAGTCGCGGCCGCTCGAGGTCCGACCGACCGCCGCGGCGAGGATGACCTTCGGGCCCGGCGCCGAGCCCTCGAGCTGCTCGAGCGGCCCGACGGCGAGGTAGAGAAGGTACGTCGCCATCGGGGGCGTCGGCGCGAAGCGGGTCCGGGTCCGGCCGTCGGGGAGCCGCTCGGTGGCGACGGACGACGTATTGGTGAGGACGGTGAGCTCGCTCGGCGCGACGACCTCGAGCTCGAAGACGGCCTTCGCGTCGGGGCGGTCGAGGCACGGAAGGAACCGCCGGGCCGCGGCGGGCTCAAAGTAGGTGCTCAGGAGACGCCCGGCCCCGAGCGGGGAGACGAACAGGCCCCGGACCCCTCGGTCATCCGCGGCACCGGTGTACTCGATCTCGATCGACCGTGCCCCGGTGGGGATCGGCCCGACCTCCAGGCCGGGAGGAGCGGTGCGGGGGTGGAACGGAACGGCCGTGCCACCCGATGTGACGGAGCGGATCGAGTGGCCGATCGTGTCGAGGGTGAGCGACCGGGGAAGCTCGCGGGCCGAGATCGAAACTCGGCCCGAGTACGCGAGCGAGTCGGCGGTGAGTTCGATGCGGAGGGCGTACCGGAGGTCGTCCACCGGGCCGGGTCCGAGCCGCAGGCGGGGAAAGCCGTTCCGCCCTGCGGACGGAGGGTCGGCCTATCCGTCGTGGGGGAGGTAGGCCGGTGACCGGCCGACGGTCCAGCCGCCCCCTCCGCCGCCACCGCCGTTCCCGCCCCGTCCCCCACCGCAACCGCCGCCGCCCCCGCCGTGGTGCGGGCGGTTCGCGGTGAAGTCGATCGGGACGGTCGCGTCGCGGTCGTGCAGGGTGACGGAACCCGCGGACGGGTTCGCCGTGAACCCCGAGACGTTGCCGACGGTGAAGTCGTAGACGCCGTTCGAGAGCCCGGAGAAGCGGATCGTCTGGGTGTCGGAGCAGACGGT
>JASHXM010000061.1 GCA_030043545.1 Thermoplasmata archaeon
GGGAGAGACGGTCCTGCTGGGACCCGGCGGCGGAGTCCGTGCGACGGCCGGCCCCGACGGCTGGCGGTTCCTGCTCGTCTCGGGCCGGCCGCTCCACGAGCCGGTCGCCTGGTACGGGCCGATCGTGATGAACACGCGCGAGCAGCTTGCCGAGGCGGCCCGCGAGCTCCGCTCCGGCGACTTCGTCAAGCACCCCCGACCGGTCGTCGAGGAGTGACGTCGGCCGGCGGGGCGCCCAGGAGCGCGCCAAAGCCGAGGCGAAGCACTCGGATCGAGCGGTCGAGCTCGGCGACCGAGAGCGACTCGCGCGCCGTGTGGTCGAGCCGCGCGTCGCCCGGTCCGTATGCCGCCCCGGGGATGCCCCACGCGGCCGCGACGACGTTGAGATCCGACGTGCCGGCCTTTCTCCAGACCGTCGGGCGCGCCCCGCCCTCGCGGATCGCCCCGAGGAGCGCGCCGACGACCGGGTTGGCGGTCCCGCCGTCGTACGGTTCGGCGACGGAGAGCTCTCGAAGGCGGGGCGGGGGATCGCCGGTCGCGAGCGCGGCCCGCGCGTCGGCGACCGGAACGCCCGGCGGCAGACGGATGTCGACTCCGACGGTCGCCGACTCGGCGTCGCCCTCCGAGCGGTCCCGCAGCCGGATCACCGCGACCGTCACCGAGCGGAACGGCGTCGAGCCGGCGTGCTCCATCGCCCACCGCCGCGCGTGGGCGATCCAATCGACCGCCCGATCGGCCGCGGTACCCCCGGCGACCGAGTAGTGCCGCCGGCGGCCCCGGAACGTCGCCTCGGCCCGGAGGATCCCCTTGTACCCGACCGTCACCCCGTCCCAGCCGCTCGGCTCGCCGGCGATCACGAAGTCGGGCCGCGGGCCGCGGAGGAGGTGTCGGGCGCCGGCGCTGTCGGTCTCCTCGCGGACCGCCCCGACGATCCGGAGCGTGCCGCGATTCGGGAGGTCGGCCCCGGCCTCGAGCGCCGCCGCCAGCGCCCCTTTCGCGTCGACGACGCCTCGGCCGTGCAGCCGACCGGCCCGCCATCGGACCGGGCGCTCCCCCTCGACGGTGTCGATATGCCCGAGGAACAGGACGACCGGACGCCCGGAGCCGTGCTCCGCGATCCCGTTGCCGGCGGCGTCGACCCGGGTCCGGTAGCCGAGTCGGCGGGCCCCCGCGACGAATGCGCGGACGGCCCGGCGCTCCGAGCCGGACGGCGAGTACGCCCGAACGAGCGACTCGAGCAGGCGACGGTCAGCCACGCCCGATCACCGTTTCGATCGCTTCCAACCCCGCGGAGAGGTCGTCCTCGTCGATCACCAGCGGCGGCAGGAGACGGAGGACGGTCGCCCCGGCCGGAAGGGCCAGGAACCCCCGCTGCTCGAGCGCCTCGAGCACCGGCGCGACGCGCTCGCGCAGTTCGATCCCGATCATCAACCCCCGGCCCCGAACCTCGCGCACCCGCTCGGGCGGCAGGTGGCGGAGCCGCTCGAGCGCGGCCGTCCCGAGCCGGTCCGCCCGCCCGGGGAGGTCGTCCCGGACCGTTCGCTCGAGCGCGGCGAGGCCCGCCGCGCAGGCGAGCGGGTTCCCGCCGAACGTCGAGTGGTGGCTTCCCTGGAATCGCTGCTCGATCTCGGGAGAGGTGACGGTGGCGCCGATCGGCACGCCGCCGGCGAGGGACTTGGCGAGCGCGAGCAGATCCGGGACGACCGCCGCGTGCTCGAACGCGAACATCCGTCCGGTCCGGCCGAGTCCGGTCTGGACCTCGTCGAACGCGAGCAGCGCGCCCACCCGGTCCGCCGCCGCGCGGGCGGATCGGAGGAATTCGTCGGTCCCGACGTGGACGCCGCCCTCGCCTTGGACCGGCTCGAGCAGCACGAGCGCCGTCCGCGCGTCGACGGCCGCGTCGAGCGCGGCCGGGTCGTTGTACGGGACGTGGACGAACTCCGGCACGAGCGGCTCGAACGGCGCACGCAGCTCCTTCCGCCACGTGGCGCTCAACGCGCCGAGCGTCCGGCCGTGGAAGCCGCGGTAGGCGGCGACGATCCGGGGCCGTCCGGTCGCCGACCGGGCGATCTTGATCGCGGCCTCGACCGCCTCCGTCCCCGAGTTCGAGAGGAACACCCGTCCGAACGTGGGCGGCAGGAGGCCGAGCAGCTTCGCGAGGAACGCGCGGCGGACCGGGCTCTCGTACCCGGAGCCGAGGAAGATCAGCTCGGCGGCCTGCGCCTGGATCGCGCGGACGACCTCCGGGTCGCAGCTCCCCAGGTTCCCCGCGCCGTGCGTCGCGCCGAGGTCGACGTACGCGCGGCCGTCCTCCGCGATCAGGCGGGCCCCGGCCCCGCGGACGATCGCGAGGCGGCGACGGCTCCCCTCGGAGAACTCGAGGCCGTCGCGGGGCGGGACGCTCATTCGATCACCGTCCCGCCGCCGGCGAGCGCCGCCGCGATCGGCGTCGCGACCGCGGACGGGGCGATCACCGACCGCCCGACGCCGCCGACGACCGCCTCGTGCGCCGCCACGAGCTTCTTGCGCATCCGACCCTCGGCGAGCGGCAGATACCGCTCGAGGGCGTCGCGGCCGACCCGGTCGACCCGGGAGGTCGGGTCGTCGCGTCGGGCGAGCAGCCCCGGGACGTTCGTGAGCAGGACCAGCGCCTCCGCGCGCACGGCCACGGCGACCGCCGCCGCGGCCCGGTCGGCGTCGACGTTGACGACGGTCCCGTCGTCGGTCACGGCCGGGGGTCCGACGACCGGCAGGTAGCCGGCGGTGCGCAACGTCTCGAGGAGGGCGACGTTCACGCGTTCGACGGTACCGGAGAGGTCGTCGGCGAGCCGGACCGTTCGGCCGTCGACGACGGCCCGGATGCCGGTCTTGCGCCGCGCCGTGAGGAGACGGCCGTCGACCCCGGAGAGACCGACCGCCGCGACCCCGCGCGCGGCGAGCGCCGCGACGAGGTCGGTCTGGACCTTGCCGGCGAGCGCGAGGACGAGCGTCTCCAGCTGCTCCGCCGTCGAGCGGCGGGACACGACACCGCTCGGGGAGGTGTAGTACTCCGCCGGTCGGCCGAGCGCGGTGCCGAGCCGGTCGACCTCGGCGGAGCCGCCGTGCACCAGGATGCAGTCGGTCCGTCCCCGCAGCTCCTCGAGGAGCGGGTCGGCCCGGTTGCCGGAGGCGCCGCCGACCTTCACGACGATCGTCACGCGCGGCCGTCCTAGATCGGGTGGAGGCCCGCGAAGTCGAGGCCGGCGGTCTCGGGGAATCCGGCGCGCACGTTGAGGCATTGGACCGCGTTGCCCGCGGCGCCTTTCCCGAGGTTGTCGATCGCCCCCAGGAGGACGAGCCGCTCGCCGTGCGGGTCGACGGCGAAGCCGAGGTCGCAGTAGTTCGTCCCCGCCAGGATCTTCGGCTCCGGCTCCCGGAACGCGCCGTCGGCGTCGTGGACGATCCGGACGAACGGCTCGGCCCCGTACGCCCGGCGGTACGTCGACCAGAGCTCCTTCTCGTCGAAGGCGCGCTCGGTCGGGGCGTGGACCGTCGCGAGCACCCCCCGGACCGCCTCCACGGCGTGGCAGGTGAGCGCGACGCGGGCGCCGGTCTCCTGCTCGATCTCGGCGGTGTGCCGGTGACCGGCCGGGGCGTACGCGCGCATGACGCCGGACCGTTCGGCGTGCTGACCGGCCGGACCGGCGTCGCGCCCGCTCGCCGAGGAGCCGCTCTTCGCGTCGATGACGACCCGCCGGCGGTCGACCCCGTCGAGCTCGGCGATCGGCGCCAGCGCCAGGATCGACGCGGTCGCGATGCACCCCGGCACCGCGATCAGCCGG
>JASHXM010000062.1 GCA_030043545.1 Thermoplasmata archaeon
CCGACGTCTACTTCACGGGGATGCTGCGCGACGAGCGCGGGCACCGGATGTCGAAGCACCTCGGGAACTCCCCGGACCCGCTCGACGTGATCCGCGAGCGGGGCGCGGACGTCCTCCGCTTCTCGCTCGTCTTCCCGAACCCGACGGACGAGGACGGGGCGTTCGGTCCGGCGGCGCTCGACGGCGCCCGGAACTTCCTCACGAAGGTCTGGAACCTCGTCCGGTTCACCCTCCCGCACGTCCCGCCGGGTTCGCCCGCGCCCGTCGCTCCGCCCGCGCTCGCACCGGGAGCGTCGCTCGAGAACCGGTGGATCCTCACGCGGTACCATCGGACCCTCGCGGAGGTCGACCGGGCGATCGGGGCGTTCGAGCCGAGCCGGGCCGCGACGGCGCTCCATACGTTCCTCTGGCACGACCTCGCCGACCGGTACGTGGAGATCGCGAAGGAAGCGCTCGCCGACCCGACGAACGAGCTCCGCCGACGCGAGACGCAGGCCGTGCTCGCCTTCGTCGTCGAGCGGTCGTTGCGGCTCCTCCACCCGTTCGTCCCGCACGTCACCGAGGAGCTGTGGCACGCGCTCCCGCATCCGGACGCGCTGCTCGCCACGAGCCCGTGGCCGGCCGGCGACGAGGTCACTCCCGACCCGATCGCCGAGGTCGAGATCGAACCGGTGCTCGAGTCGATCCGCCTGATCCGCAACGTTCGGGCCGAAGAGAAGATCCCCCCGACCGACCGGCCCATCGCGTGGGTGCGGGCGGCCGGACCGGAGGTCGCCCGGATCCTCCGGGCCGAGCAGTCGACGATCGCCCGGCTCGCCCGCCTCGGCGCGATCTCGTTCCTGGAGATCGACGGCGCCCCGCCGGTCCCGACGGTGGGGCGCGTCGCGACGCTCGGAGAGTGGTTCCTCGCCCGGCCCCCTCGCTCCGCCACCGGGTCCGACGGGCTCGAGCGCGAACGGGCGAAGCTCGCCGACCTCCTCGCCCGGACCCGGGAGCGCCTCGCGGATCCGGGGTTCCGGGGACGGGCGCCGCCGGAGGTCGTCCGCGAGGCGGAGACGAAGGCGACGGAGCTCACCGAGCGGATCGGCCGGATCGACGCGCAGCTCAAGGAGGCCGGCGCTTCGGCGCCGTGACGATGCCCGCCCCCCGCCGACGGACTCCCGCGAACCCCGCCCCGCGGAGGCGGGCGGCCGCCCCCGCCCCGGTCGTCGGCGAGATCCCGATCGCCGGGTCGAAGCGACCCCACCCCGAGCTCGGCCTCGGTCTCTGGGGGCAGGGCCGCTGGAAGCCGGAGGAGGAGGCGCGGACGAAGGCGGCGATCGGCCGGGCGTACGAGCTCGGGATCCGGTGGTTCGATACGGCGGAGGTCTACGGCAGCGGACGCTCCGAGCGGATCCTCGGCGAGGTCCTCCATCGAGCGGCGGGGGGCCCGGACGCGGCGTTCGTCGTGACGAAGGTGTCGTGGGAACACCTGCGCCCGACGCAGATCCGGGCGAGCCTCGTCAACAGCCTGGAGCGGCTCGCCCGTCGCTCGGTCGACCTCTATCTCGTCCACGCGCCCGACCCGCGCGTCCCGCTGGCCGAGACGATGCCGGCGCTGGAGGCGCTCTGGAAGGAGGGGCGGGTCGGCGCGATCGGCGTCTCCAACTTCTCGGCCGAGGACCTGGAGACCGCCGAGCGCCACCTCGGGGAGGCGAAGATCGCGGTGAACCAGGTCCGGTACAACCTCCTCGACCGGGACGAGGCGGATCCCGTGCGCGACGCGTGCGCGCGACGCGGCATCCTGCTCGAGGCGTACACCCCGCTGGCCCGGGGCCTCCTGAACGGACGGTACCTCGACGGACGCGCCGCACCGGCGTCGGTCCGTCGGCTCGCGGACCGGGTGCTCGAACCGGACCGCTGGAAGGAGGTGGTCGCCCGCGCCCGCGCGATCCGGGACCTCGCCCAGGAGGCCGGCGTGCCGGTGCCGTCCCTGGCGCTCCACTGGCTACGGCACCAGGGCGCCGCCCCGGTGTTCGGCGCGAGCCGGCCCGACCAGGTCGAGCAGAACCTCGCGGCGTGGGCGGTCCGGCCCCCCGACGACCTGCTCGCCCGCGCCGACGCGGCCGGCCGGGGCGACCGTGCTTAAGCTGGTCGTCCTCGACATGGACGGCACGCTCGTCGACGTGACGAGCTCCTGGGTCGCGGTCCACAACCACTTCGGCGCGAACAACGCCGACGGGCTGCGCCGCTTCCTCGCGGGGGAGATCGACGACGAGGAGTTCATCCGGACCGATGTCGTGATCTGGCGCCGCCACGCCCCCGAGCTGTCGGTGTTCGACCTCGAGCGGATCCTCGCCGGGGTGCCGACGATGCCGGGCGCGCGGACGCTCGTCGACGGACTACGTCGGCGGGGGGTCCGGACGGCGATCGTGAGCGGCGGGATCGACCTCCTGGCGCGTCGGATCGCGCGCGAGCTCGGCATCGACCTGGCGCTGGCGAACGGCTTCCGCGTGCGCTCCGACGGCCGGCTCACGGGCGAGGGGATCGTCCGGGTCCCGATCCGCGGCAAGGAAGGCGTCCTCGAGGGGCTCCAGGCGCAGCTCGGCGTCCGGCCCGACGAGACGGCCTCCGTCGGCAACTCCGAGTGGGACGTCGGGTTGTTCCGTCGCAGCCAGGTCGGCGTCGCGTTCCGGCCCGAGGACGACGTCGTGCGGCGCGAGGCGCACGCGGTCGTCGCCGGTCCCGACCTCGCGGGCGTCCTGGACGTCCTCGACCGGTTCCCGGCGCGGTGACGGCGGGAAGCCTTATCCCCCACACTTCGCTCGTTGCGGCGTCGATGGAGTCGTACGAGGTCCTGCTCGATCGCGCCCGCGCGAAGCTCCCCCCGGTGCGGGCGTCGACGGAGCGGTTCCAGGTCCCCGACCCGGACGTGATGTCCGACGGGAAGAACACCGTCATCCGCAACCTCCAGGAGATCGCGACCGTGCTGCGGCGCGAGCCCGCCCACCTGATCGGCTTCC
>JASHXM010000063.1 GCA_030043545.1 Thermoplasmata archaeon
CGGATAACCGCGCGGTCGGACAGTTCCCCGCCGGCGTCCGGCGAAATCTCACAATTCGTAAATACCGTGTGACGCTGACGCACGCGAGGGGTCCGGAATGGCGGAAAGTCAGCGTGCGGAGTCGGAGTCGTCGGGCAACCTGACGGAGGCCGAGATCGCGGTCCACTGGAAGGAGGAGGAGTACTTCGTCCCGCCGCCGAAATTCATCGGGCAGGCGAACCTGACCGACCCGGCGATCATGGAACGGTTCGGGCTCGACCGGTTCCCGGAGTGCTTCCGCGAGTACGCCGACCTGCTGACGTGGGACCAGTACTGGCACACGACGCTCGACACAAGCCACGCCCCGTTCTACAAGTGGTTCGTCGGCGGGAAGCTGAACGTCTCCGTGAACTGCCTCGACCGGCACCTCCCGCTCCACCGGAACAAGGCTGCGATCATCTTCCAGGCCGAGCCGGAAGAGGAGCCGCCCCAGGTGCTCACCTTCCAGGAGCTGTGGGTCCGCGTCAACGAGTTCGCGGCGGTGCTGCGCGACCATTGCAAGCTCAAGGCCGGCGACCGGGTGACGATCCACATGCCGATGGTACCGGAACTTCCGGTCACCATGCTCGCCTGCGCCCGGCTCGGCGTGATCCACTCGGTCGTCTTCGGCGGTTTCAGCGGCGAGGCCGCCGGCCGGCGGGCGGCCGACTCCACCAGCAAGGTCCTGATCACGATGGACGGCTACTGGCGGAACGGGAAGACCACCGACCACCTCGCGAACCTCAAGGCGTCGCTCGACGCCTCGAAGGCCGACGGGCACGAGGTGCCGATGGTGCTCGTTTGGCAGCGGTACCGCGAGAAGATGCTGTCGACGACGCCGCTCCAGAAGGGGCGGGACTTCCTCGTCGCGGAGCTGCTGAAGGAGAAGGCCGGCGTCCGCGTCCCTCCGGTATCGATGCCGGCGGAGGCGCCGTTCTTCCTGATGTACACGAGCGGCACGACGGGGAAGCCGAAAGGCTGCCAGCACTCGACCGGCGGCTACCTCGCGTACGTCGCCGGGACGTCCAAGTTCATCCAGGACATCCACCCGACGGACGTCTACTGGTGCATGGCCGACATCGGCTGGATCACCGGTCACTCGTACATCGTCTACGGGCCGCTCGCGCTCGGCACGACGACCGTGATGTACGAGGGGGTGCCGACGTTCCCCGACCCGGGTCGCCCGTGGCGGATCGCCCAGCGGCTCGGCGTCAACATCTTCCACACCTCCCCGACGGCGATCCGACAGCTGCGGAAGGTCGGCCCGGACGAGCCGCGGAAGTACGACTACCACTTCAAGCACATGACGACGGTCGGCGAGCCGATCGAGCCGGAGGCGTGGCGGTGGTACTACCACTCCGTCGGGAAGGACGAGGCGGTGATCGTCGACACCTGGTGGCAGACCGAGACCGGCGGGTTCCTCTGTTCCACGAAGCCGGGGATCGACCGGATGAAACCGGGGAGCGCCGGCCCGGGGATCCCGGGGATCCACCCGATCATCTTTGACGAGAACGGGCACGTGCTGCCGCCCGGCTCGCAGAAGGCCGGGAACATCTGCATCCAGAACCCGTGGCCCGGGTTGATGCAGACGATCTGGGGCGACCCGGACCGGATGGTCCGTCAGTACTTCGCCAAGTACAACAAGAATCCCAAGAGCACCGACTGGCGGGACTGGCCGTACTTCGCGGGCGACGGGGCGCTGATCGCCGCGGATGGCTACTACCGGATCCTGGGCCGGATCGACGACGTGATCAACGTCGCGGGCCACCGGCTCGGAACGAAGGAGATCGAGTCGGCCTGCCTGACCGTCCCCCACGTCGCCGAAGCGGCGGTCGTGCCGGTCGCCGACGAGGTGAAGGGGCGGGTCGTCGAAGTGTACATCGCCCTCAAGCCGACCTCCAAGACCCCGCCGAACGAGGTCGCCCAGAAGGTGACCCTGGCGGTCGAGACGTCGATCGGGAAGATCGCCCGCCCGAAGACCGTCCACATCGTCCCGGATATGCCGAAGACGCGGTCGGGGAAGATCATGCGCCGGGTCCTCGCCGGGATCTCGAACCGCATGGATACGGGCGACATCACGACGCTCGCGAACCCGGACGTCGTGGAAACGATCCGCAAGCAGGTCCAGGGCGACGCGCCGGTCGCGACGAAGAAGGGGCCGGACGACATCGCCCGGTTCGGGAAGGTCGACTAGATGGGCGCCGGCGGGACGGCGACCGCCGTCCCGCACCGCTGCCCGGAGTGCGGGGGAACCCTCGGCGCCCCGGTGAGCGGGGCCGTCCACTGCTACGTCGACTGCACCGCGTGCGGGGAGCGGTTCGAGCTCGATGACCCGCGCTTCGCGGCGCGGTCGCCGTAGCGATCGGTCTCAGACCCCGGGCGCCTTCGGTACGATCCGGGGGGCGTACGTCGGGATCCGCAACAGGCGGACCGACGCTACGACGAACCAGAGGAGCGCCGGCGCGACGACGAGCCGCTCCATCCCCCCGGCCCCCAGGGGGCCGTACACCTTCCCGACGAACAGCCCGAGGGCGACGAGCCCGATCAGGCCCGAGAACAGCGTGTAGCTGCGGTAGCCGTCCCATCGGGTGTCCCGGAACATCGCGATCGCGAGCACGACCAGTCCAAAGTTCCCCACCACGAACGCGAGGAGCGAGACGGCCTGGTGAACGTTCCAGTGGACGTTCTCGGGGAACAGGCCGACCCCGATCGCGCCGACTCCGAGGAGCACGAACAGCCCGAGCCCGAGCGTCCGGGTCGTCCGGCTCGGGAACCCGCTGCGGACCAGCAATGCGCCGAGGATCACGAGGACCCCGAAGACGATCACCGAGGCGTTGAAGACGTCGTGCCAGGGGGAGCAGACGTAGACGCCGCTCGTCGGCCAGACCCCGCAGGAGGCCATCGTGTTCCCGAGGTCGCTGATGTAGTTGTGCGTGAGGCTGTACGCCGGCGGCCCTTTCCAGTAGAGCTGCACGACGATCATCGCCGCGACGAACTGCACGGTCGCGACGAGCCAGAGCGTCGCGGCGTGGTGGACCGCCCGGTGGACGAGCGGACCCAGTCGAGGCGTCGCCTCGGCCATCGGTCGACCGTCAGTCTTCGCGGGCGTTCCGCTCGTACGAGGCGTCGCTCGTCCGCTTGAGACGGGCGCCGTCGCGGTCGCACGTCGGTCGGGCGCTGGGCGGCACGTCGATCACATAGCCGCCTCCGCACTTCGGACACTCGTAGTACGGCATCCGGTCCCTCGGGCGGAGCAAGGGGGGTCCCCTATAAAGGGGTCGGGTTGGAGTCGGGCTGGGGTCGGGCGACGGCGCGCGCAACGGAGCCGAGCCGCCCGGTCCGCGGACTCCGAGATCCGGCGCCTGCCCGAAACCGGGACCGGTTCCTCCAGGCCGACGACTACCGGGTCGAACGAGAGTGGCGACGGTACGAAGGGACCCCCCAACGGGAGTTGTTCCGCGAGCTCCGCCGTCGTTTCCTGGAGCGCCACGCGGCGACCGACGGATGGACCCTCGACGCCGGGGCCGGTCCGGGCCGGTTCACTCCCTGGGTGGGGGGCCCCGCTTGCCTCCGAGTCGCACTGGATCTGAGCCGGTCGATGCTCCAGCGGGCCCGTTCCGCGCGGTCCGGGTCGGAGCGGGCGCCGGTTCCGCCCGTCGACGCCGTAGTGGGGGACGCGGCCGCCGCGCCGTTCGCTTCCGAGAGTTTCCGCGAGGTCGCGGTGCTGGGGAACACGGTCGGTTTCTCGGGGCGGTCGGCGGACCAGATCCTCGCGGAGGCCGAACGACTCGTCGCCCCCGGCGGCACCGTGATCCTCGAGATCGCCCCCGGGCCCGGGGAGCGGTCCCGGTATCTCGCTCGCTTGCCGACCGGAGCGGCCGCCCGGACGCTGGCCGCGCCGCTTCGGTTGGTCGCACGGCGAGTGCGGGCGGAGGGGTTCTCCCCCGAGCCTCCGCGACACGAGAGCCGCGAATTGCGCCGCATGACGGTTCGCCAGCTGGCGACGCGGTGGGCACCCGGGTCCCGGTTCACGCTCGTGGAGGCGCTCGCGATCGGCCCGTGCCTCGGGGCGGATCCGGACCGGATTGCCGCGGCCCGCGAGAACGACCGCGCGTGGCCCCGGCTGCTGGAGTTAGAAGAGTCGGTCGGCCGGGAACCCGACCGGTGGGACAGGGCGGCCGCGGTGCTCGTCGCCGGACGCCGTGCGCTC
>JASHXM010000064.1 GCA_030043545.1 Thermoplasmata archaeon
GTCGACGCTACATCGCCGAGGTCACCGCGCTGTTCCGGACGATCGGGATCGAGCTGCCGGACGAGCACCGCGACCGGCACGTCGAGTGAGCCGGCTCACGCCGGGCCCACGCGGGGACCGCCGATCCGTCGCGCGCCCGGCCCGGGCCGCACCACTCGAACCTCCTGGATCCCGGCGATCGCCGCCAGGCGGCGCCGCACCGTCGGCAGGTGGCGTCGGACCGTGAAGACGTGGACATGGGCGCCGGCGTCGTGCGTGTACGCCGCGATCGGACGCCCCGCCTCCCGGTTGAGCGCCCGGACCTCGCCGAGCACGGCGCGGGACGCGCTCGTGAGGTAGTCGAGCGTCGGGCGGGTCGTCTCGCAGACGGCGCGGAAGTCGTCGCACTCCTCCATGACGACCGGGAACAGGGCCGCGGGGTCCCGGGCGGCGATCGCCCGGCGCATCCGCGCGATCCGGCGCGGAACGGCGGCGAGTCGCGCCCGGTAGACCGGGCTGGTCCGGACCGTCGACTGCATCGCGACCGCGGAGCGGACCTCTTTGGTCGGGGCGCCCCGCACGATCGCGACGGCGTCGACCAGCTCCGGCCAGTGGTCGGGCGGGAACAGCGGTGCCGCGTAGCAGTCTCGGCCGTCCGGACGGTGACCGGCCCGCCACTCGACGAACCCCCCGAACACCGACCGCGAGGCGCTCCCGGATCCGAACCGCGCGAGGCGCGACAGCGCCCGTCCCGCGAGCGGGAGTCCCGCCGCCGCGCTCGCGGCCCCGGCCAGCGCGGCGAATCCGCTCGCGCTCGACGCGAGCCCGCTCGCGGTCGGGAAGTTGTTCTCGGAGCGGACGTGGGCCTTCGCGGCGATCCCGGCCGCCGCTCGGACGCGGTCGAGCATCGCGACGACCCCGTCGCGCGGCCCCCCCACGGCCGGCGCGCCCCCCAGCTCAACCCGGTCGTCGTCGAGCGAGGCGTCGAACGCGACCGTCGTCCGGGAGCGCATCCGGTCGAGGGTCACGGAGAGCGAGGAGTTGTACGGCAGTGCCAGCTCGGGGTCTCGGACGCCCCAGTACTTCACCAGGGCGATGTTCGGCGGCGCCACGTACGTCGCCGACCGGGGCCGGAGGCGCGCCATCGGTTGCGGCGGGACGGCCGCCCCGAGTACTTATCCGCGGCTCCCGTTCGGGACGACGTGGCGCGTCGGACGCGGCCGAGCGACCCGCGTCCGGTCGCCCCGTCGCCGAGCCTCTCTCGGGCCGCGCGGCAGGGGTTCCACCACGAGGTCGGATTCCGGGTTTCGCTCGCGGAGAGCACCCCGGGAGCGTACACCGTCCGAGGGCGCGTCGAGACCCGTCACCTCAACATCAACGGCGTCGTGCACGGCGGAGTCTACGCCACGATCCTCGACACGGCGATGGGGGCGTCCGTCGTCTCGATCCTCGCTCCCGGCGAGACGACGGCGACGACGTCCCTCTACGTCGAGTTCCTGCGCGCAGCCCGACGTGGCGACACGCTCGTGGCCCGCGGTCGGATCCAGCGTCGCGGTCGTCACATCGCGTTCGTCGAGGGGGAGCTGTGGGGCGCGGAGGGGGTCCGGCTCTCGCAGGCCCGAGGGACCTGGTACATCTGGTCGCCGGACCCGGACCGACCGGCCGCCGCTGCGCGGCGGCGCCCGTAGGCGCTACGCCCGCGCGACCGGCCCCGAGTCGGGGCCCATCAGCCGAGCGGCGAGGCGCGTGTGGAGCTCGATCCGCTCGAGCGCCTTCGCGGCGCCGCGGCTCCCCTCCGGCATCGGGTGCGAGCGGAGGAAATCGCGCACCTCCTCGACCCGCCCGACCGCCATCGCGGGGACCGCGAGCTCGAGGACCAGCGGAAGCCCCCCGGAACCGCGGAACGCCGCGGCGACGTCGTCGACGCGCTCCGAGAACCACGGCCAGACGACCGAGCGGCCGGCCGGGTTCGCCGACGCCTGGACGATCAGCGACCGGAGGTAGCTGCGGTTGATCCCGCCCGACAGCGCGAAGTCGAGCGTCTCGCGGAGCAGGGCGGGTTCGGAGCCCCAGCCGAGCGACCGCGCGAGCCGGGTGCGATCGGCCTCCGCGGCGGCGTCCTGGAGCGCCGACCGGAGGGTGCGGTAACCGGACGCTCCGCCCGAACGGGCGAAGCCGACCGCGGTCGCGAGCCGGAGGTCGGGGTCGAGGACGTGCCAGTCGGCAAAGCGGTCGCCGAGGCGGCGGGCGTACTCCGCGTCGATCCGGGCCCGGCCGAACGCGGTCCGCTCCCGCAGGATCCCGTCGGTCGGGCGTTCCTCGGGGCGGCGCGCCGGCCCGAGCCGCTCCGTCTGGGTCGCGAAGAACGCCTGGGCGGTGTCGCGGACCGGGGCGAAATCGGGGAACATCAGCGCGAGCTCGGCGAGCGCGCCGGTGATCGACTCGACGACGAGCCGATCGTCGGTGCCTCCGAGCGTCCCAACCGCGCGCTCATACTCGGCCCACCCGGCCTCGCCGGAGAGGAGGAACGCCGCGAGGTCCTCGAGGTACGTCCATCGGTCTGGCGCCGGTCGGGTGGGGAGCGCCGCGAGGAGGCGGTCGGCGAGGGCCCGGTCGTAGTGGACGCGGTAGAAGCCGACGGCCCCCGGGTTGAGGTGGACGGTCGCGCCGGGGTCGACCGACACGACGAGCCGTTCGGTGTCGAACCGGAGCCGGCGGCGCTCTCCATCGATGTCGGCGATCAACGGGATCGGCCATGGGGCGGCCGCCTCGGAGCCGAGGTACCGGAACCGACGCTGGGTGAGCTCGAGGCCGTGGGAGGAGATCCGGGCGTCGATCACCGGCAGGCCGGGTCGGTCGATCCACGGGCCGGCGATCTCGGCGACCGGTTCGCCGGACGCCCGCTCGAGCGACCGCCAGAGGTCGGCCGTCTCCGCGTTCCCGTGGGCGTACCGCTTCAGGTAGTCGGTCACCCCGGCCCGGAACCGATCCTCCCCGAGGTACGCGTCGAGCATCCCGAGGACGCTCGACCCCTTGCCGTAGCTGATCTCGTCGAAGATCTGTCCGATCTCCGACGGCTGCTCGACCGCGCACCGGACGGGGTGGGTCGACACGAGCGAGTCGCCGTCGAGCGCCGCCGCCATTCCCGCGACGCGCAGGAAGAAGTCGGCGCGCGCGTCGAGCGTCGGCTCGAGCCGCTCGGCGATCTTCGTCTCCATCAGCGACGCGAAGCTCTCGTTGAGCCAGATATCGGTCCACCACGCCATCGTGACGAGGTTGCCGAACCACTGGTGGGCGATCTCGTGGGACGTCGTCTCGAGCACGTCGCGCTTGGCGAACGTGCCGCTCGCGTTGCTGACGAGCAGCCGGTTCGCCTGGAAGCTGATCGCCCCCCAGTTCTCCATCGCCCCGAAGTCGAGCTCCTCGACGGCGATGAGGTCGAGCTTCGGGAGCGGGTACGGGAGGGCGTAGTACTCCTCAAAGGCGTCGAGGACCCGCGCCGCGGTGGCGGCGGCGAACCGGCCGGCGTCGGCCCGGCCGGGCGGCGTGAGCACGCGGATCGCCGCGCGACGCGAGCGGCTCTCGCTCCGGTCGAACCGACCGATCGCGAGATAGAACAGGTACGTCGCCATCGGCGGGGTCGGACCGAACGTCCAGCGGGATCGGCCCCCGACCGGCCGGACCGACTCGACCGGCGCGTTGGCGATCACCTCGAGGTCGGGGTCGGTCGTGACGGAGAGGACGACCCGCCCCTTCCGGTCCGGGCGGTCGAAGCACGGGAAGATCGCCCGGGCCCCGGTCGGCTCGCACTGGGCGGTCAGCAGGTAGCCGTCGCCGTGCCGGGAACGGTAGAGTCCGCTCAGCGTGCCCGTGCTCACCCGCCCATCGAACTCGACCTCGATGCGGCCGCCGGCCCGGTCGGGGAGGTCGAGCCGGAGCCGGTCCCCGGCCGGAGCGACCGAGTACGGCACCTGGGCGCCGTTCCTCGACACCGACCGGATCGCGAGCCCGTCGAGATCCAGCTCGGCCGTCGACGCCCCGGGCTCGGAGACGAAGCCGACGCGACCCGAGAACGTGAGACCCCGATAGTCGACGTCGAGGTCGAGGCGGTACTCCAGCGGGGACGAACGGGGGACCGACGTCATCGACCGTCTGCGGACCGCGCGTGGGCGCCGGCGGGGTCCTAGGTGGAAAGGGGCCGAGCGGGATGAAGCCTCGTCCCTCGGCCAGCCCCGCCCGGGGGCGAAACCAAAGTTAAATAGGCGGGGTCGGTCGCGCCCGCTGGCTGACGGCCAAAGCGGTGGGGAAACACCCGGTCCCATTCCGAACCCGGCAGTTAAGCCCACTGGCGTTCCGCGCGGTACTGAAGTGCGCGAGCCTACGGGAAACGCGGAAAGCTGTCAGCCTCCGGGACCGCTGAGTTAAGCCGCGCCCGGCCTCCCGCCCCCGATGCTCCTCGGAGCGCACCTCGGGATCGCCGGCGGGCTCGCCGAGGCGTCGCACGCCGCCCGCCGAATCGGCTGCGACTCGCTCCAGATCTTCTCGAAGAGCCCGCAGATGTGGGCCGGTCCGGCGATCCCGACCGCGGCCGCCGAGGAGTTCCGGTCGGCCGTCCGGGCGGACGGGCTCCGCGCGACGGCGGTCCATCACGGGTACCTCGCGAACCTGGCCGGTCCGAAGCCCGAAGTGCTCGCCCGGTCGCGCGGGGCATTCGTCGATGAGCTGACCCGCGCCGAGCTCCTCGGGGTCGACGGGCTGATCTTCCACCCCGGCGCCCACCTGGGCTCCGGCACGGCGACCGGAGTTGCCACGCTCGCCGAGAGCCTCAAGGAGGCGTTCGCCGCGGTCCCGCGCGGCTCCGTCCGCGTCCTCCTCGAGAACGCCGCCGGCCAGGGGACGACGCTCGGCTCGTCGTTCGGGGAGCTCGCGACGGCGATCGACGCCGTGGGCGCTCCCGACCGGCTCGGCGTGGCGCTCGACACCTGCCACCTGTTCGCCGCCGGCTTCGACTTCCGCTCACCGGAAGGATACGGCACCCTGCTCGACCGCCTCGAGTCGGAGCTCGGGATCCGACGCGTCCGGGCGTTCCATCTCAACGACGCGAAGGCGCCGGTCGGTTCCCACCTCGACCGCCACGAGAACATCGGGAAAGGGGAGATCGGCCTCTCGGGGTTCCACCATTTCGTCAACGACCGTCGGTGGGCCGAGGTCCCCGGCTTCCTCGAGACGCCGCTCGACGATCGGGAGTACGCCCGGTACGCCGAGGACCTCCGAGCGCTCCGCGCGCTCGAAGGCGCTCCGTTCCCCCCCGTGACGACGCGACCGGCCGTACCCTCCGCCGCCGCTCCCTCGCGGCCCCGTCGCGTCGCGCCGGCCCCGCGCCGGGCGCCCCGGACCCGCTCCTCGGCGCCCCCGAAGAAGGGCCGGACGGCCCGACGGGTGCGATGACCGGTCGGGGGCCGACCGAGCGACTCTCCGAGGCGGTCGGCCGGTCGCTCACGGAACTGGCGGCCACGGACCCTCGTCTGGAGATTCTGTACGCTCAGCCGCCGGAGCCGGATCGATCGCCGTCCGCGGTCAGCCTCCCAGCCGGGGCCCGTTCGATGGCGAGCGATGGCCCCGCGCTCGTCGGCACGGCCGGGGAGCGAGCCCGCGACGGGCACACGGTGTTCGCGATCGGCTCGGAGTTCGAGATCGCGGTCCGCGCGTTCGCGGCGGTCCGGGAGGTCGCGTCCACTCCCTCCCGGCCGGTGAAGTTCGTCGCCGAGGCGGCCGAGGGGACGGGGCTCCGGGCGCCCTCCGAGTCGGTCGGGGCGATGCGCGCGCTCCCGGGAATGGCGGTGGTGGTGCCC
>JASHXM010000065.1 GCA_030043545.1 Thermoplasmata archaeon
CCGACCCACAGTTGGGGCAGACATCGGACGCGGGGGGCGTCGGGAGGGCCGCGGAGAGGGCGGCGGCGGCCGGCGCGCGCGTCGACTTCGGCGTGGGACGGGCCTTGGCGACTCCCGAGGACGGAGGGGTGGGCTTCATAGCTTCTGCGCGTCCGTAGTGGAGGGCTGTATTTATAGGTTCAGCCGTGCCCTGTACCCGTTGTATCCTACACATGCTACACCATGGCGTAGTATAACCAATTTCCCAATTCCACTCCGAGAGCGCGGCCCGGTCGCGTCGGACCGAGCCTCGAGGCACGCCCGATCCGGACCTGGGTCCGCGCCGATCTCCGGGGTCGGGCCTCGCGGCGGACCGGCCCCTATCCGGCCGACGCGGTGAACAGACAACCCCGGGCGGCGTGCTTCGTCGGGTCCGGCTTCGAGACCTCCCAGCGTTGGCCCAGTCGGGCCTCCAGCACCGCTCGGAGCAGCTGCGGACAGAGCACCCGGCCGATCTCGGGAGAGTCCTGCGTGCACGCGAAGCAGCCGGTGACCCGGAGGGTGAGCGGGCGCTCGCGGACGACCGAGAGCTGACCCATGGTGTGCGTGGCATAGTACTTCGAGAGCGATGCCGCGACCTCGGACGCAGTGCGGCCGTCGACCTCCTTCGCGATCTCGCGACCGAGCTGAGTGGCCAGGACGTCGATCACCTCGGGGAGGTGCATCGGGAACTCCCGCACCCCGCTCGCCCACATCCCGAGCTTCGTGATCTCCTTGAGCCGCTGGAACGGGACCGACTCGCGCCCGGAGACGACCGGGATCACCGCGGCCGGGGGGTTCTCGAGCTCGACGAACCGGGCCTCCGCCCGGCTCCCGGGGGCCCACAACCGGCGATGGTAGTCTCGCGCGAGCTGGACGAACGTCGGGGCGGCGGACCAGAGCGCGACCTGTTCGCTGGTCGACCGGCCCAGCCCATCGTCCCCCGAGACGTACACCAGCGCGCCGCCGCGGTCGACGACGACCGCGCGGTTCGCGACCGGAGCGTTGGAGTGGCGCAGTTCCGCGAATCCGGCGAAAAGCTTCGCCTCCGTGAGATTCGTCGGGAACACCTCGGTGACGACCCGCACCTTCACCCCGCGGGCGGCGGCCTCCTTCAGCGATCGGTCGACGCCGCCGTCGATCAGCCGGGCGAGCCATGACCCGCTCGCGCTGACGAGGATCTGCTGCGTCGCGAGCCCGATCCGCTTCTTGAGGAACCGGCGGATGTTCTCCCGGTCCTCGAGCACCGCGAACCGACGGGGGTCGGCCTCGTCGACGTCCGACCGTCCCTCTTCCCAGTCCGCGAGCACCTGCGCCCGGTCCTGCTCGAGCCGGTGGAGCCGGTCGGAGGCGCGCCGGATCCACCGGTCGACGAGTTCGTCCGGCGCCAGCGCGGCGAACCGGTGCGGTCGTCCCGGAGTGCTCGTGAGCAGCCCGTCGGCCGCGAGCTGCTTGATGATGCGGTACGCCTCGACCCGGTTCACGGCCGACAGGCGAGCGAGCTCGCTCGCGGTCATCGGACCGGAGCGACAGGCGGCGAGGTAGAGCCGGGCGCCCTTCGCCGGGATCCCGTGCTCCGTCAGGAGCTCGAAAAGGCCCGAGCCGGGACGGCTCATGTCCTCGGGAGGGCGGGGGTCGTTAAGGCGCTTGCCGCGCGACTCCCGAGGCGCGCTACAGCGCCGCCTGGAAGTCGTCGATCGTGAGCGGGAATTCGACCTCGGCCCCGCCGGCCCGGGCGCGCAGGACCTCGCGCGCCAACAGCCAGTAGACCGTCGCCAGCGCGACCCGGCCCTTGTTGTTCGCGGGGATCACGAGGTCGACGTCCCGGGTCTCGTTGTTGACGTCGCACAGGCCGACCACCGGGATCCCGATGGAGACCGCCTCGCTGAGCGCCTGCTGATCGGTCGCCGGGTCGGTGACGACCAGCACCCGCGGCTCGAAGTACTCCGCCAGGTTGGGATTCGTGAGACAGCCGGGAACGAACCGCTCCGAGAACGAGACGGCGCCGATCGTCTTGGCGAAGACGCGGACCGGCTTTTGCCCGTACTGACGCTGGGAGACGGCGAGGATCCGATCCGCCGGCATCCGGGCCAGGAACTTCGCGGCGAGCCGGATTCGGCGGTCGGTCTCGCGCACGTCGAGGACGTGCAGGCCGTCGAATCGGACCTTGAAGATGAACCGGCGCATCGAGGCGGACTTCTGCTGGGTCCCGATGTGGACCCCGGACGTGAGGTACGTCTCTTCCGGGATCAGCAGGTCCTCGGGCCGGATATCCTGGGCGTCGGAGGGCCCGCCGGGCTCCTCCGTGATCGTTTCGTCGTCGGGCATCGGGCTACCGAGGGGTGGCGCGGCCGAGCCGCAGGAGTTCATTTAGCTTTGCCACCCGTTCTCCGCCGAGAAGTCCGCATTTCATCCCGCGCGCGGCCGACGCGACCGCGACGTGCGCCAGCCACCCGTCCGGCACGTCCCCCGAGCGGTGGGAAGTGATCGTGGCGAGCCCCGCCGCGCGCGCCCGATCGACGCACGCGAACGTGTCGGTCAGGGTGCCGACCTGGTTGACCTTGATCAGCACGGCGTTCGAGGACCGGGCGGCGATCCCCCGCTCGAGCCGGTCGACGCGGGTCGTGTAGATGTCGTCGCCGACGACGACCGTGCGGTCGCCGACCTGACGGGTGAGCTCGGCGAACCCGTCGAACGCCTCCTCGTCGAACGGATCCTCGACGTAGGCGAGCCCGTACCGATCGACGAGGTGGGCGACGAAGCCGACCTGGCCCTCGGTGTCGAGGGTCTGCTCGCGGTACCGGTAGCGGCCGTCCCGGAAGAACTCGCTCGCGGCGAGGTCGAGCCCGGGCCGCACGTTCACCTTCAACTCGTCGCGCGCCTGCGCGCACGCCGCGGCGAGGAGCTCAATGGCGGCGACGTTCTCGATCGGCGCGACCCACCCGCCCTCGTCGCCGCGGCCCAGGGCGATCCGGGGGAACTTCCGACGCAGCTCCTCTCCGAGGATCGCGTGGACGCGCAGGGCGGCCGCCACCGCGTCGTCCGGTCGCGTGGCATCCGAGAAGGCGATGAACTCCTGGATATCCGGCCCGCCGATCGCGTGGCGGCCGCCGTTGAGGCAGTTGCCGACGATCGCCGGGAATCCGCGGCCGTCGACGCCGGGGCGGGCCAGGACCGACCAGAGCGGGCGGCCGGCCTCGTTCGCGGCGGCGATCGCGGAAGCGACCGAGACGGCCGTAGCCGTGTTCCCTCCGATCGCCGAGAAGTCGGCGGTGCCGTCCGCCGCGCGGAGACGCGCGTCGACCCCGGACTGATCGGCGACGTCCGCCCCGAGGAGCGGGCCCGCGACCCGCTCCCGGAAGATCCGGAGCGCGGCCGGGACGCCCCCATCGGGGAACGCGCGCGCCTCGTGCGTCCCGGTGCTGGCGCCGCTGGGCGCCCCGGCGCGGCCCACCGCCCCCGAGGCAAGGGTCACCGTCGCCTCCACGGTCGGGTGGCCCCGACTATCGTAGATCAGCGCGAGCTCGGCGCTCCGGATCTCGCTCACGGTCGTTCCACGAACTCGACCAGGACGCCCCCGAACGCCGAGGGGTGAGCGAAGCCGACAGTGCGCCCCCGCGCCCCGGGCCGTCCGGCGCGGTCCACGACTCGGCCGCCGCGAGCGACCACGGCGTCCAGGCTCGCGGTCACGTTGGGTACGCTGAAGGCGACGTGGTGGAGCCCTTCGCCCCGCTGCTCCAGGAAGCGGGCGACCGCCGACGCGGGGTCGGTCGGCTCGAGCAGTTCGATGTGGGACCCGCCGACGTTGAAGAACGCGACCCGCACTCGTTGCGTCGGGACCTCCTCCGGGGGTCCTTCCGGGTCGCCGGCGACCGGACGCCACCGTTCGATCGCGTCGGAGAGGCGAGCGACCGCGATCCCAAGGTGATCGATCATCGTCCGGCCCCCTAGAACGCGGTCGAGGGTGGCTGTTCTCCGAACGCCGACCGCCAGACGTCCGCGATCTCGCCGAGCGTGGCCCCCGCGATCACGGCGGCGAGGACGGACGGCATCACGTTCGCCCCAGCGTCGGTCGCTCGGCGGAGCGCGTCGAGCGCGCCGGCAGCCTTCGGCCCGTCCCGGTCCCGTCGCCAGCGTCGGACGCGCGTCGCCTGTCGGGTCTCCTCCGCCGGCGAGATCCGCTGCGCGGCCGTGCCGCGACCTCGCCGATCCGGGAACAGGGAGAACTGGACGTTGCCGTCGGGGAAAGCGTTCACGCCGACGACCGACTCCTCCCCGCGCTCGCGCGCGCGCGCCGTCCGGTACGCCTCTCGGGCGATCTCCCCGGCGAGGTAGCCTCGGCGGATCGCCTCCGCCGCTCCGCCCATCTCGGCGATGCGGTCCAGGTACTGCTGCGCCCCCGCCTCGATCGTGTCGGTGAGCTGCTCGATCTCGTACGCTCCGCCGAGCGGATCGACCGTCGACCCGACCCCCGACTCCTCCGCCAGGATCTGCTGGGTGCGGAGCGCGAGCCGCGCCGACGCCTCGGTCGGGAGACCGAGCGCCTCGTCGAGCGCGTTCGTGTGGAGCGACTGGGTCCCGCCGAGGACGGCGGAGAGCGCCTCCAAGGTCGTCCGCACGACGTTGAGCTCGGGCTGTTGGGCGGTGAGGCTCGAGCCCGCCGTCTGCGTGTGGAATCGGAGCTGCTGCGCCCGGTCCCGCCGGGCGCCGAACGTGTCGCGCACGATCCGGGCCCACAGCCGCCGGGCGGCCCGGAACTTGGCGATCTCCTCGAGGAAGTTGCGGTCCGCCGAGAAGAAGAACGAGAGTCGGGGAAGGAACGCGTCCAGGTCGAGCCCGCGCTCCCGGACCGCGGTCACGTAGGCGATCGCGTTGGCGAAGGTGAAGCCGACCTCCTGGGCGGCGGTCGCCCCGGCCTCGCGCATGTGGTAGCCGGAGACGGAGATGTAGTTCCACTGCGGCATCTCGCGGGTCGCGAACTCGATCAGGTCGGCCGCGAGGCGCATCGACGGCCCAGGCGGGTAGATGTACGTCCCGCGGGCGACGTACTCCTTCAGGATGTCGTTCTGGACGGTGCCCCCGAGCCGCGCGCGGGAGACGCCTTGCTCCTCCCCGACGGCGAGGAGGAGCGCGGTGAGGATCGGCGCGGTGGCGTTGATCGTCATCGAGACGGTCGCCCGGTCGAGCGGGATCCCCTCGAACAGCGTCCGCATGTCGCCGAGCGAGGCGATCGGCACCCCGCACCGTCCGACCTCGCCTTTCGCCCGCGGGTGGTCCGAGTCGTAGCCGTTCTGCGTGGGAAGGTCGAAGGCGACCGACAGCCCGGTCTGCCCTCCGCGCAGGAGGAACTGGAACCGCTCGTTCGTGGCGCGGGCGCTCCCGAACCCGGAGTACTGCCGGAACGTCCAGACCCGCCCGCGATACATCGTCGGCTGGATGCCGCGGGTGTACGGGGGTGCTCCGGGGAACGCGACCTTCTCGAGGAACTCCGTCCCGGGATCTTCGGGGGGTCCGACGAGGAGCGGCACCGCCCCGGCGTCGGCGCGGTCCCCGAGCGCCGATCGGCTCTCCCGCTCCCATCGGGCCCGATCCGGCCCTTTCGGCCGGGCCGACCGGGCACGCGCCATCGCCGTTCCAGCGACGGCGCGATATTAAGCGGTGCCGGCGCGACCGACGAGCGGCCCGAGCGCCGTGAGGTCGAGCTCGGCCCAGGCGACCGCCACCGGGACGCCGAGCTCGGTCAGCAGGCGCGGCTCCACCTCCCCGACCTCGGCGACGACGTCGCCCGCGGTCCGGATTCGCGCGGCCCGGCCGGCGATCGTGCCCGGGATCTCCGCCGGCTCCCGCACCGAGCCGACGTCGAGCGCGCGCAGTAGGTAGTCGACGAGCGCCGCCGCGTCCGCGAACCCGGCGCCGTCGGCGGCGATCAGCGCCCCGGCGTGGTACCGCGTCTCCCCACCGGACTCCGACTTGGGCGCCCGGACGACGACCGGAGCGATCTCGGCGATCCGCTGGGGGTAGCCGTGACGGGTGTTCCGCTCGAGGACCCCCAGGTGGGACGGGAACAGCCGGTCGCGGAGATACGCGAATTCGAGAGACACCGGGTGGAGCAGCCGGATCGGAGCAGGTCCGCCGATCCGAGCGACCATCGCCTCCGAGACGAGCGCGGGGGTGTTCGGGAGCGCGTAGCCGAGACCGAGCATCCACTCGGCGACCCGGCGCCGGAGCTCGACCGACGGAAGCCGACGCCCGCGGGTCCGGCTCGGCGGGATCGTTCCGTCGGACGGGTCGACCGGGACCGCGAGGACGATCTCTTCGACGACATCGATCGGAGCGCCGACATCCGGACGCCACGGCGGCACTTCGACCGTCCACCCGCCCGCGTGGGGTCGCGCGCCGAGGCGGGCGCTCGCCAACCGGTGCTCGACCTCGGCCGACCCGAGGGCGTGGCCGGCGACCGACCTCACCAGCTCGGCCGGGACGTCCACGCGGCGCGGGGCGAGCCACGGCTCCGCGACCTCGGTGGGACCCCCTCGAGCGACGGAACGGACGTTCCACCCCCGGGCGACGAACGGGACGAGCAGGAGCCCGAGCGCCTCGCGAACTGAGCGGAGTCGGGTGCCGGTCGATTCGAGCAGCAGCTGCCGGTCCCCGGCCCGAGCTTCGCCGGCGGCGCGGCTGTTGAGGATCGGAGGGAGGCTCAGCACCGAACCCCGGGCGTCGCGGAGCACGAGGCACCGATCGCCGGCTCGCCCGAGGGATCCGTACCGGGCGGCCATCGGGTGGCCGGCGAAGAACGCGTCGGCCGACAGCTCCTCGGTCGCGTCGAGCGGGACGAACCGGATCGACGCGAGCGGCTCGAGGGCGTACGAGATCGGGGGAGCGAGACGCTCGAGCGGGTAGATTCCGAGACTGGCCGCCCGACGGTCGCGTCCGACCGTGGCGTGCAGGAGCTCCTGGAACCGGATCGCCTCGGCGAGGAGACCGGCGTCGAGCCCCGCTGGACCGGGCGCCTGCACGACCACCGCCTCGATCGCGGGACGCAGCGGGTCAACGTTCGGGTCGACGGAGATCGGCTCGAGCTCCGCCGCGCCCGGGTCCCGGGCTCCCGGCGGGAGTCCCCGGGCCGCTCCGACCGCGCCCTGGAGGTACAGGGCAACGCCCCCTTCGGTCAGCAGGTCGAGGCGGTCGGGGGTACACGACACCACCAGGTCGTCCCCGGTCGAGGACTCGACCTCGGCTTTCGAGGAGAACAAGAGCGCGTCGAGCTTCGGCCCGTGCGCCTCGTCAGGCAGGAGCTCCTCGATCCGCTGGCGGGAGAGCGTCGCCGTCGGCACGGTCTTACCCCGGCTCCCCGCGCAGCACCCCGAGGTCCTGCACGAACAGGTCGCGGATGTCGGTCCGCCCGAGGGCGACGAGGGCCAGGCGGGTGATCCCCGCGCCCCACGCGATCACCGGCACGTCGATCCCGAGCGGTCGAAGCACCTCCGGGCGGAACAGCCCTCCCGGGAAGATCTCGATCCACCCGAGCTGCGGGTGGCGGACGTACCCTTCGATCGACGGCTCTGTGAACGGGAAGTAGCTGGGACGGACCTTGAGCTCCCGCAGCCCGATCCCCTCGGCGAACGTCCGGACCAGCCCGACCAGGTCCCGGATCGAGAGGCCCGGCTCGCCGACGATCCCTTCGCACTGCGCGAACTCCAGGTGGTGCGTGGCGTCGAGCTGCTCGCGTCGGAAGTTCCGGTCGATCGAGAACATCCGGAACGGCGGCGTCGGCCGGCGGGCGAGGAACCGGGCCGAGACGGCGGTCGTCTGCGAGCGGAGGACCGGACGGGCGGCGATCCGCGGATCGTACGACCCCGGCCAGCCCGGTCCGAGACGGTCCGTCTCGCCGGGGAGTGGCCGGCCTTCGTGCGCGGCGGCGACGCGGGCGAGCAGCTCGGGCGGCGGGGGGCGGCCCTCGACCCCCTCGACGGAGAGCGCGTCGTGGATCGACCGGGCGGGGTGATCCTGCGGCATGAACAGGACGTCGTTGTTCCAGAACTCGGTTTCCAGGATCGGCCCCTCGGACTGCTCGAAGCCGAGCCCGAGGAGGATCTCCTCGAACCGCTCGAGCCAGGCCAGGTACGGGTT
>JASHXM010000066.1 GCA_030043545.1 Thermoplasmata archaeon
ACGCCGTCCGCCGCCAGCGCGGCGATCGCCTCGCGCGCGCCGTCCGAGATCGGGTCGTCGAACGAGAGGAGACCGGCGGGGGCCCCCCCGATCCGCACGACCGCCGCCGAGAGCCCGTCGCGCGAGGCCGCGCGGAGGGGCGCTTCGAGCGCCGGAGGCAGCGGGTCGTCCGGATCGGGACGCACGACCTCGACCGACCGACCGTCCACGGTGCCGCGCAGCCCGCGGCCCGGGACCGCCCGGATCTCCTGGGCCGGACGTACGGTGAGCCCGCGCGCGGCCGTCGCTTCGCGGATCGCCCGGGCGAACGGGTGGGTCGAACCGGACTCCACGGCGGCCGCCGCGGAGAGCACGTCGTCCGCGGTCGCCCCGGTCGCGGGCTCGACGCGTCGGACCGTTGGGCGCCCCCGGGTCAGCGTGCCGGTCTTGTCGACCAGCAGGCAGTCCACGCGCGCGGCGCGCTCGAGGGCATCGTCTCCGCGGAACAGCGCGCCGGCCTCGGCCGCCCGGCCGGCCCCGACGAGGAGCGCCGCCGGGGTGGCGAGGCCGAAGGCGCACGGACAGGCGGTGACCGCGACGGTTACGAAGATCAGGAGGGCGGTCGTGGCGCCCGCACCGGCCAGGAGATACCACCCCCCGGCCGCGCCGAGGGCGAGGATCAGCACGACCGGGACGAAGACGGCCGCGATACGATCGGCCGTCCGCTGGATCGGCACCCGGGACATCGACGCCTCGGTGACGAGGCGTCCGACCTCCGCCAGGAACGTGTCGGCGCCGACGCCGATCGCTCGGGCGAGCACCCGGCCGTCCCCGTTCACCGAACCCGCGAGCACGGAGTCACCGGGGCCCAGCGCGCGGGGGACCGGCTCGCCGGTGAGGAGCGACTCGTCGACCGTCGTCCGGCCCTCTTCGACCTGGGCGTCCGCGGGGAACCGCTCGCCGGGCCGCACCGAGAGCCGGTCCCCGACCCGAACCTCCGCGACCGTTACGGTGCGTTCGGTCCCCGCCTGTACGACCACGGCGTGCTCCGGAACGAGCTCCCCGAGCCGTCGTACGGTCGCGCCCGCGCGGTCGCGGGTTCGCTGCTCGAGGTAGTGCCCGGTGAGGATCAGCGTGACGATGAGGCTGGAGGCGTCGAAGAAAGTGCGCGACGGTAGGTGACCGAGCCCGAGGAGCGCCACCGCGCTGTAGCCGTACGCCGCCGTCGAGCCGACCGCGATCAGGACGTCCATGTTCCACGTCCGGTCCCGGACCGCGTCGTACGTGCCCCGGTAGAACGTCGATCCCGGGTAGAACTGCACGACCGTCGCGCCGAGCGCGGCAAGGAACGGCGCGGTCGGTCCGAGCGGAAGGTAGGTGAGCCCGACGACCGCGACGGCGAGCGGCCAGGCGACGAGCAGGCGGGTCGCCAGCCTTCGCCGCTCCCGCGTCGGTTCGGCGAACTCGTCGCGGCACGCTTCGCAGCAGAAGTAGTAGGTGCGGTTCTCGCGGTCCAGCCGCAGCGTCGTCGTCGCCGGGTCGACGAACATCCCGCAGACCGGGTCGGTCGCCATCGACGCGGTTCGCGGGGCGGCGGATTACCGGGACGACGACGCCCGCTTCTGCTCGAACCGCTTCTGGCAGCTGCCGGAACAGAAGTAGACCGCTTTCCCGTCGTACACGCCGTGCGCCGCGGCGCGCTCGGTGTCGACGGTCATCCCGCACACCGGGTCCGTCACCTGCATCGGGGGGATGGACGGCTTGAGCGGATTTAGGGGTGGCGACCCGGCGGCCGGTCGAAACCGATAACCGTCCGGGACCGTCGCGGCGCCGATGGCCGAGGAGCGCGAACCGGGGGAGATCGCGCGCGAGCGCACGGAACGCCCCGAGGCGATCGTCCTCCTCGACGTCCGCGAGCCGGACGAACGGGAGACCGCCGCGATCCTACCGTCGATCCACATCCCGATGCGCGAGGTGGCGTCCCGGCTCGCCGAGATCCCCCGCGACAAGGAGATCGTCGTCTACTGCCACGGCGGGATGCGCTCGGCGATGGTCGCCGCGTTCCTCGAGGGGAAGGGGTTCGCCCACGTGACGAACCTGGCGGGCGGCATCGACGCCTGGTCCCGCCGCGTCGACCCGAGCGTCCCCCGCTACGGCTGACGGCCGAGCCGGAGTCACCCGGCGTGAGTGCTCGATGTGCGCTTCTCGCTTCTACTCCGCGAGTGGTCCGAGCGCCGGAACCCGGACCATGGAACCGCTCGGCTCCCGCACCGCCCCGGTCCCGACGGACGGGCGGGTGCTGACGGTACGAGGGCTCTCGAAGACGTACTCCGGCCGCACGGGCCGGAAGGTCGCGAACGACTCGATCGACCTCGACGTCTCCGCCGGGGAGATCGTCGCCCTGCTCGGGCCGAACGGGGCGGGGAAGACGACGTTCCTCCGCCAGGTCGCCGGTCAGCTGCTTCCCACCGCCGGGTCGATCGAGGTCGCGGGGGTGGACATGGTCCGCTCGCCCCGGCGCGCGAAGGAGTTCCTCTCGGTGATCCCTCAGGAGTGCGAACCGAGGTCCGACCTCACGACGGAGGAGCACCTCCGCTACTTCGCTCGGCTCAAGGGGGAGACCCGGGGGAGCATCGCGGCGACCGTCGAGCGCTTGCTGACGGAGACCGGCCTCGCGGAGCATCGGGGGAAACTGGTCCGCGAACTGTCGGGGGGACTCCGCCGCCGGGTCCTCCTCGCGGTCGCGCTCTCCGGTCCCTCGACCCGCCTCCTGCTGCTCGATGAGCCGACGACCGGCGTCGACCCGGAGGGCCGCCGCTCCGTCTGGCGACTGATCGACGCGCTGCGCGCGCGCCGGATCGGGATCCTGCTCACGACCCACTACATCGAGGAGGCGGAGTACCTCGCGGACCGCGTCGCGATCATCAACGGGGGCCGGCTCGTCGCCGGCGGGACCGTCGAGGAGATCCGGGCGACCCTGCCGTTCCGCGGCCGCCTCGAGATCCGCGGGCTCGACCACCTCACGCCCTCGGCGCGCGTGCTCGTCGGGGAGTTGGAGTCGAAGTACCGGGTCAGCGTCCGCCTGGGGAACGCCGAACGGCTCGAGATCGTCGACCCGTTCCGCCCCGAGGTCGTACAGGAGCTCGCCCATCTGACGACCGAAGGCGTCCGGGCGACGCTGAGCCCGGTGTCGCTCGAGGACGCGTACCTCGCCATGGTCGGGGCCGAGGCCGGGGAGCTGCCGTGAGCTGGCGTCGGTTCCCCGATCAGCTCGCGGTCTCGACGCACATGCAGCTCACCGGCACGACCCGGGAGCTCGGGCTCCTCCTCGGGTTCACGATCCTGTTCCCGATCGGGATCCTGTTCTTCCTCAACGTCCTGATCGTCCCGGCGCTGCGCGTCCAGGTGCTGATCGGCACGATCATGATGGAGACGGCGCTCCTGAACGTCAACGTCCTCGCGCAGGCGATCGGCGGCGACAAGCAGACGAAGCTGTTCGACCTGTTCGTCTCGCTTCCGATCTCGCCCGCGGTCTACGCGCTGTCGATCGCCCTCAGCATCCTCCCGTTCTCCCTCGCCTCGGCGGTGGTCACGCTCGGCGTCGCGATCGTCGCGTTCCACGTCGTGATCACTCCGTTCACCCTCGCCGCGCTGGTCGGGGGGTTCGTGCTCGTCTGGGGGTCGACCCTCGGGGTCGGTTTCCTGATCGGCGTCCTGGGGCGATCGCCCCGGCAGATCAACTCGATGGCACAGCTGGTCGGGATCCTGCTCACGTTCTTCGTGCCGGTCTTCTACCCGGCCTCGATCCTCCCGCTCCCGCTTCGGGTCGTGGCGTACGGCTGGCCGCTCACGTGGGGAGCGCAGTTCCTCGTCGCGGTCGTCAACGGCCCGGCCTCGACGCTCGCGATCTCCGGGGCCGTCCTCGTCGGGTTCGTCGTCGCCTGGTTCGCCCTGATCGGATCGGGGATCCGCTGGCGGGAGCGGTAGCGCGGCGGCTACGGGGCCCGACGCGCGCGGGACGGAGGTCCCGCACCGAGCACTTCCACGTAGGCGCGCATCTTCCAGTACGTGTCGAGGAACTCCTGGCCCCGGGGCGTGATGTCGTAGACCGGTCGCCCGTCGACCTCCTCGGTCCGCAGGAGCCCGAGCGCGAGCAGCCGCTCGACGAACGTGCGCAACCGGTCGACCGGCATCCCGGCGCCGTACGACACCCGCGTGATCCGGGCGGCCCCGTGGTACCGCTTCACGACCTCGAGCACCGTCGCGTACAGGTCCGTCACCTCGCGGCGGCGGGCCGACCCGTTCTCGGGGGATCGACCGCCGAGCATCGCGCCCTCGGCCTACAGCGGGAACGCGGGGAGCGTGGCGACCTTGGAGGGGGGCGCCCGGCACACCGCTCCGTCCCCGAGCTGGAGCTCGTCGCGGTAGACGACCTCGTCGACGACCGCGTCGTCCCCGATCCGGACCGACGCGCCGACGATCCGACGCGCCGTCGCCCGGTCGCCGAGCTCGACCCGGTCGCCGTAGACCTCCTCGACCCGCGCCCGGTCGTCGATCTCGACGCGCCCGCCGACCAGCGGACCGCTCGCCCGCGCCTTCCGTCCGATCTCGAGCGCGGCGGCGCGGAACCCGCGCTTCGTCGCGACGGCGCCGCCGATCTCCGCGTCGCCGTCGATCACCGCGGAATCGGCGGAGAGGGTCCCGCCGACCTCGACGCGACCGGCCCGGAGCGCGCCGCCGACGGCGATCGCCCCGCCGACCTCGAGCCCGCCGGTGAGCGTGAGCGCGCCCCGGACCTCGAACTTTCCCCCGACCTCGACGGAGGTGCCCCGCCCGTCCCCGCCGATCGTCCCGATCCCGCCGATGTCGATCGAGACGAACTCGAGGTCCTGGTCGGCGCCGAACATTCCGCCCACGTCGATCGAACGGCCTTTCGACGGACCCCGCAGCTGCACGATCCCGCCGACGTCCAGGTCGCCGAACTCGAGCCGGCCCTCGGCTAGGCATCGGCCGCCGACGTCGATCGCCTCCCGGACCGTCCCGCCGGCGAGCCGCACCGACCCGCCGACCTCGATCCGGTCCAGGTCGACCTCGCCGAGCTCCGCGACGCCGCCGGCCTCGACGGTCCGTCCGGTGAGCTTCCCGACGATCCGCAACTTGCCCCCGACGGAGATCCTGGGAGCGGTGACGGTCCCCCGGCCCTCGAGCACGCCCCCGACCTCGATCTCCTCCGCGGTCGCGGCGCCGCCGACCCGCAGCCGCCGGTCGACGTCGACGCTCCGCGCGGAGAGCGCCCCGGCGATGTCCACGCCCCCGTCCCGGGCGCGCAGGCGGTCGTGCACGACGACGTCGCCGGAGACTTCGACCGACCCGTCGTCGACCTCGATCGACCCGGATTCGATCGTCCCGACGACCTGGGCGGAGCCGTGGAACCGCGTCGTCCCCGACACGACGATCTTGCCGTCCGCCTCGACGCGGGCCCCGCTGCCGACGGCCAGGTCGCCGTCGACCGGTCCGAGCCGGGCCCGGCCGCCCCGCGGCACCGTCGTCTCGCTCATCGGCCCCTCCACCCGCCGGATGGGGTATATCGATAGGTCACCGGGGGTGACCACTCGTCCTTCGCCCGGCGTTCGGGGCCGGTCATGCCGACCGGACGATCGCGAACTGGTGGCGGCCCGGAAACTCGGCCCGGACCCCGTGGTCCGCGGTGAATGCACCGACCCCTTTCGTCACGCCGTCGCCGAACGGGCTGTTCGGGAGGTGGACGTCGTCGCCGAGGAGAAGACCGCCGGGGCGGACCCGCGTCCACGCCGCCTCGAGGTCGGCCCGGACCGACGGCGCGCGGTGGTCGCCGTCCAAGTAGATCCAGTCGAGCGAGGCCGGCGCGAGCTGGGCGAAGAACTCCGCCGAGGTGCCCCGGAAGATCCGCACGCGGCCGGCGGCGATCTCGCGCGCGAACCGGGCGTTGACCGCTTCGAAGATCCCGTCCATCACCGCCTGCGTGTTGTTCCCCCGGCCGCCCCACTGGCGCGACGGGATCTCGGGGACGCAGATCCACGGGTCGATCAGGTGGAGCAGGCGAGGACGAGCGACCGCGAGGAGCCGCTCGGAGAAGTCGCCGCGGTAGACGCCGATCTCGGCGCCGACGCCGTCCGGGGGGAGCCGGCGGACGATGAAGTCGCGGTACCACCGAGGACGCCAGTTCCGCGTGAGCCGCATCGCCCTCGGGGGCCTCCGCGGGGCGGGGAGTCACGGGGGGAGTTCAACCTTGCCCACCGACCGCCGGCGCGGGGGCACTCCTTAACCGAGAGGCGGGGTGCCGGGTCGTGGCCGACTCGCTGGCGGCGGTCCGGGACGAGGTCGTCGCCTGCCGTCGGTGCCCGCGGCTCGTGGAGTACCGGGGGCGCGTCGCGCGGGAGAAGAAGCGCGCGTTCCGGACGGACGACTACTGGGGACGCGGCGTCCCGGGATTCGGCGACCCGAATGCCCGGCTCGTCGCCGTGGGGCTCGCCCCGGCGGCCCACGGGTCGAACCGGACCGGACGCGTCTTCACCGGCGACCGCTCCGCCGCGTTCCTGGTCGACGCCTTCCACGCCGCCGGCTACGCCAACCAGTCGACCTCGGAGCGGCGGGGCGACGGCCTCCGCTACACCGACCTCTACCTGACCGCGGCGGTCCGGTGCGTTCCCCCGGGAAACCAGCCCCGACCGAACGAGCGAGCGAACTGCGCGCCGTACCTCGAGCGCGAGCTTCGCCTGCTCCCCGAGACCCGGGCGATCCTCGCCCTGGGCGGGTTCGCCTGGGACGCGCTGCGCGACGTCGTCGCGCGAGCGTACGGGGTCCCGGTCCCGTCCGCGGCGTTCGCGCACGGAGCGTGCGTCCCGCTCGGAGCCGGTCGCCCACTGCTGTGGGCGTCGTACCATCCGAGCCCGCAGAACACGCAGACCGGCAAGCTCACCCGAGCGATGCTCGTCGATCTGTTGCGGCGGATCCGCGCGTCGTATTCGGGGACGCCGTCGTCCCACGCCGGGTGAGGAGCGGGCGAACGAGATGGTCGACTTCGAGCTCCTCGAGCGGGACGGGCTCGCGCGCCTCGGCCGGTTCCCCACCCCGCACGGCCCGATCGAGACGCCCGCGCTGTTGCCCGTCGTCCATCCGGACCCGGCCCGTCAGCCGTGGAGCCCCACCGAGCTGCGGGAGCGACTCGGGCTCCGGGCGGTGATCACGTCGGCGTACATCACCTGGCGAACTCCGCCGCTCCGCGCGACCGCCGAGTCGACGGGGATCCACGGTCTGCTCGGGTTCGACGGGCCGGTGATGACCGACTCCGGCGCGTTCCAGCAGCACGCGTACGGGTCGGTCGAGGTCGGGGCCGACGAGATCCTCGCGTTCCAGGGGGCGATCGGGAGCGACATCGCCACCGCGCTCGACCTGTTCACCGAACCGGATGCGACGCACGACGCGGCGGCGGAGGCGCTGGCCGAAACCGAACGCCGGCTCCGGGCGGCGCGCGCCGCCCGGACGGCGCTCCTCGCCGCCCCGGTGCAGGGGGGCCGATTCCCCGACCTGCGCTACCGGGCCGCGCAGCGCGCGAGCGAGGTCGCCGACGTCCTCGCCGTCGGCGGGGTCGTGCCGCTGTTCGAGCGGTACCGGTTCGCCGAGCTCGCCCGGGTCCTCGCGGCGGCGCGCCCGGGACTGACGCCCGCCGCCCCGGTCCACTTGTTCGGCGCCGGCCACCCGATGGTGTTCGCGTTCGCCGCGCTGTTCGGCGCCGACCTGTTCGACTCGTCCGCCTACCACAAGTTCGCCCGCCGAGGACAGCTGATGTTCCCCGAGGGCACGATCGCGCTCGACTCGGTGCGCGAGCCGATCTGCCGCTGCGGGCTGTGCGACGACGCGCCGCTCGACCAGGTCGCCCGATGGCCGGCCGCCGAGCGCGAACGGCAGCTCGCCCTCCACAACCTTAGCGTCTCGGTCGAGGAGATCGCCCGGGTACGCCAGGCGATCCACGACGGAACGCTCTGGGAGCTCGTCGAACGGCGAGCGACCGCGCACCCGGCGTTGCGGGTCGGGGTCGAGGCGGCGACCGACGCCCCCGACGTCTTCCTGCCGACCGAGCCGGAGAGCCGTCGGGCGTTCCGGGAGGTCGGGGCGTCGAGCGTCCGCCGCCCGGCGATGGTCCGGTTTCGACGTCGCCTGGACGGATTCGTGGGCGGGCAACCGACCCGCTCGCTGCCGTTCCGCGCGCCGTTGCGGCCGGAGTTCTTCGACCGGGTGCCGACGACCGACCCGAGCGGCCGTCCGATCCTGTGGACCGTTCGGACCCCGGTCGGCGACGTCCCGTGGGAACTGAGCGACCTCTATCCGGTCGGTCCGTACCTCGGACGCGAGGAGTTCGAGCGCGAAGCCGCCGCCCGGGCTCCGTCCGAGCTCACCGCCGCGCTCTCCGCCGAACCCCGGCTGGCCGGCGCGGCCCCGCAAGACCGGGACGCCGAGTGGACCGCCCGACAGGTCGGCGCGCTGCTCCTCTGGCAGTACGGAGCGGCGATCGCCGACGCGCTCGCGCCGGGGCTCACCGGTGAGCGGTCGCGACGGACCGGCCGGCTCCGACGGTTCCGCCGCGGCGACGCCCCCGCGTTCGTCCTCGGCACCGACGGGGTCCCTCGCCCGACGTTCCTCGGCGGGAGCCTGCTGCACGGGGCGTGCGACGCCGGCCGACATCGGGTGTACGTCGCCGACGACGCGGTCGAGTTCGTGCGGAGCGGCCGGAGCCTCTTCTCGCGGTTCGTCGAGTCGGCCGATCCGGCCCTCCCCCCCGGGGCGAGCGCGCTCCTCGTCGACCGGCACGACGAGCTCCTTGCGGTCGGCCGGCTGCTGCTCGCCCCGTCCGAGATGGGCCGGCTGCGGCGGGGCGTGGCGGCCTGGGTCACGGCGCACGCCCGGCGGTCCGGCTCGGCGGACGACGAGGAGGAACTCCACGACGAGGTGCGGATCCCGCCCGACGGCGACGAACCCCTTATGCGCGGCGACCCCTAGACGCGTCGCACCGATGACCCGGACGTTCCTGCTCCTCCAGCTCGACAGCGAGGGGAGCCCGTACTCGGCGGTCGCCGAGACGCTCGAGAGCCTCGGGTTCCAGCCCGAGACGGAAGGGTACGACTTCGTCTACGAGTGGGGCCGGTCGGCGTCGGTGCGCGAGACGCTCGAGTTCGCCGACCGGATCCAGACCGCGCTCTCGGGGGCGCGCGTCCGATTCCGGATCGAGTCGACGGACGAGTAGCGCCGCCGCGGACGGAGGGGGGCGGGGGCGTTGGTCGTCCTCGGGATCGAGTCGACCGCGCACACGGCGTCGGTCGGCATCGTGGACGACGAGGCCCGCGTCGTCGCCCTCGCCTCCGACATGCACCGGCCGGCGACCGGGGGGATCCACCCGCGGGAGGCGGCGAACCATCACGTCGACGTGCTCCCCGGGCTGGTCCGTCGGGCGCTCGAGGAGGGGCACGTCGCTCCCTCCGAGGTCGAAGCGGTCGCCTTCGCGCAGGGCCCGGGGCTGGGCCCCTGCCTCCGCGCCGGGGCGACCGTGGCTCGGGTGCTCGCGCTCGCGTGGGCGCGACCGCTCGTGCCGGTCAATCACTGCGTCGCGCACGTCGAGATCGCCCGCGTGCTGAGCGGACTCGACGACCCGCTGCTGCTCTACGCGAGCGGCGGCAACACGCAGGTGATCGCCTACGGGCGGGGACGTTACCGGGTCCTCGGCGAGACGCTCGACATCGGGATCGGCAACTTCCTCGACAAGCTGTGGATCGGGCTCGGCGGAACGTTCCCGGGCGGTCCCGCCCTCGAAGCCGAGGCGAAGGGCGGCCGCGAGCTCCTCGCCCTCCCGTACTCAGTGCACGGCATGGACGTCGCGTTCTCGGGGATGCTGACGGCGGCGCTCGCTCTCCACGCCCGCGGCACGCCCCGACCGGACCTCGCCTTCTCCGTCGAGTCGACGGCGTACTCGATGCTGGCGGAGATCACCGAGCGGGCGCTCGCGCATCGGAAGAAGGGGTCGGTCGTCCTCGGCGGAGGCGTCGCGTGCAACGAGCGGCTCCGCGGGATGGTCCGCGCGATGGCGGAGAGCCACGGCGCCGAGACGTTCGCCCCCCCGCGCTCGCTGTGCGTCGACAACGGCGCGATGATCGCCTGGACCGGGCGGCTCGCCCTCGGCCACGG
>JASHXM010000067.1 GCA_030043545.1 Thermoplasmata archaeon
CGACTATCTCTCGCTCCCCGGGCTGGTCGGCGGTCTCGCGGCCGGCTCGCCGATCGCGATCCTGACGCTCGGGGTGTTCGCGCTCGTCGCCACCCCCGTCCTCCGAGTCCTCTCCGGGCTCTACTTTTTCGAACGGAACGGAGAGCGCTCGCTCGCCGCCCTCGTCACGACGGTGTTCCTACTGCTCCTGTTCGGGCTGTTCGTGCTGGGGCCGCTCGTGCGCTGATCGAGGCTCCTAGGCGGGGGCGGCGAGCGCCGTACGGATGGCGGCGAGCGCCCGGTCCGCGAGCGCCCGGGCGCCCGCCTCGTCCCGGCCCTCGGCGACGACGCGGAGGAGCGGTTCCGTGCCGGACGGACGGACGAGCACCGAGCCGCCGTCCCGGAACACCTTGACCCCGTCGAGCGAAACGACCCGCTCCGCCCCCGGAGTGAGCGCCGCGCCGACGGCAGCGAGGACCCGATCGCGCGCGGACGGCGGGCAGTCGACCTTCTCCTTGAGCACGGGGTACCTCGGCAGGTCCTTGAGGAGCTCGACGAGCGTCGTCTCCGACCGGGCGAGGAGGTCCAGCGTCGCGGCGAGCGTCATCGCCCCGTCGCGCGCGAGGTGCAGCGCCGGGAAGATCAGCCCCCCGTTGTCCTCGCCGCCGAGCACGGCGTGCGTCCGCTGCATCTCGTGCGAGATCGCGGGCGACCCGACCCGCGTGTAGGTGACCGTTCCGCCGGCGGCTCGGACGACCTCCTCGACCGACCGCGGGGTCGAGATCGCCGTCACGACGACGCCGCCCGGGTGGCGACGGACCGCTTCGCGTCCGTGGACGGCGAGCATCTCCTCGCCGCCGACGTACCGGCCCCGCGCGTCGACGAAGACGGCGCGGTCCGCGTCGCCGTCGTGGGCGACGCCGAGGTCGGCGCCGACCGCGGCGACCGTCCGTCGGAGGTCGACCAGGTTCGCCTCGGTCGGCTCCGGCGCGTGGCCGGGGAACGTGCCGTCGATCTGCCCGTTGATCGTGACGACCCGGCAGCCGAGCCGCCGCAACAGCGGCGGAGTCGTCACCGCCCCGGCGCCGTTCGCACAGTCGAGCACGAGCGTCGGTCGCCGGGCGGCGATCCGCGCGACGTCGACCTGGGCGAGGATCCCCTCCAGGTACCGGCCCGCCCCGAGCGGGTCGTCCGTCACCTCGCCGACCCGATCGAACGGCGCGGCCCGGGCCGCCCCCTGCACCACTGCGGCCTCCACGCGCTCCTCGAACTCCCGGCTCGCCTCGAGCCCGTCCGCCGCGATGCACTTCACCCCGTTGAACTCGGGCGGATTGTGCGACGCCGTGACGATGATGCCGAGCTGAGCGCCGACGCGCGGCACCGAGTACTGGATCGCCGGCGTTGGCAGCAGACCGAGATCGATGACGCGGTGGCCCCCGAGCGCCAGGGTCGCCGTCACGATCCGGGCGAACGCCCGGCTCGACGTTCGACCGTCGCGACCGACGGCGATCGGAGCTCCGACCGGGAGGAGACCGCCGATCGCGCCCGCCACCCGGGTCACGAACGCGGGGGTCAGCGGGTCGCCGACGACCTCGCGGATGCCGTTCGTCCCGAACAGCCGGACCACGGACCGTCTCGGCCGTTCGAGACGGTCGGCGGTATAAGACGGCCAAGGGTTAATCCGGGCGCGCGGGCTACCGGGCCGTGTCCGAACCCCGCTGGATCGCGGACGAGATGCTGGGACGCCTCGCCCGGTACCTCCGGATCGTCGGCAGCGACACTCTCTACGCGCGTGGCGTCGAGGACCGCGAGATCCTCCGACTCGCCTCCGCCGAGGACCGGGTCGTCCTCACGCGCGATCGGCTGCTGGCGCACCGGGCGCCGCGGAGCCTCTGGATCGCCAGCCCTCGCCTCGCCGAGCAGTGGGCCCAGCTGCGGGCCGCGTGGCCCGCGCTCTCCCAGTCGGTCGCGTTCGCACGCTGTACCGTCTGCAACGGGGACCTGGCTCTCGCCACCGAGCCGGCCGAGGGGTGGGAGCCCCGAGTGCCTCGCGGGGTCCCGGTCTGGCGGTGCGGGGCGTGCGGCCACCTCTACTGGGACGGTACGCACACCGCCGCGCTCCGCCGGCGCCTCGCCGACTGGGCCGGGGCGGCGGAACCGTGATCCGGGTCTACGTGGAACTGTCGGGCGAGGCGCCCGCGCTTGCCCGTGGGGAGGCGATCGCCGCCGCGGAGGCGGTCGGCGGTCGATCGGAGCCCGACGAGCTCCCGCCGCTCGCGACCGTCTCTGTTCCCGATCCGTCTGCCGTCGGCGCGCTGGCCGCTCGCCTGGGGCTCGCGCGTCGATGTCTCGTCGCCGTGCCCCCGGGCGAATCGGTCGGACGGTCGGCCGGGATCGAGGGAGCGTCGGGAGAGTCGGCGGTGTTCCGGCGCCTCGACCGGGGTCCGGGGGCGTCCGACGACACCGTTCGGGCGGCCGGCCGCGCCTACCGGGACGGCGGCGGCCGCATCGACCTCGAACACCCTACACGACGGTACTGGCTCCTTCGGGGTGCGGCGGGGCGGGACGCGCTGCTCGTCGAAGCGGCGGCCGTACCCCGGGACGAGTCCGCCGCCCGACGGATGCCACTGCTCCCGTTCCAGCGACCGGTCTCTCTCCCCCCCCGCTTCGCCCGCGCGGCCGCGAATCTCGCCCGGGTGCGCGCGGGCGACTCTCTCCTGGACCCGTTCGTGGGGACCGGCGCGTTGCTCGCCGAGGCGCTCCTGCTCGGGGCGCGGGGGGTCGGGCTTGATCTCGATCCCGCGATGATCCGGGGGGCGCTCCGGAACCTCGAACACCTGGGGGTCGTGGCCGATCGGCTGGTCGAGGGCGACGCCGGACGGGTCGATCTTGGGCCCGACCCGGCGACGTTCGATGCCCTCGTCACCGACCCGCCGTACGGCCGGGCCTCCTCGTCCGGTGGAGAGCCGCCGTCCGCGCTGACCGACCGGGTCCTTCGGCGGTGGGCCGACCACCTCCGTCCGGGGGGGCGGATCGTCCTCGTCGCCCCGCCGACGACCCCCGGTCCGCCGTCCCCCTGGACCCTCGACGAGTCGTACTCGGTCCGGGTCCACCGGAGCCTGACCCGGGAGTTCCGGGTCTACCGACGGCCGGACTAGGGCGGTCGGACGACGATCGACTCCGACGTGCTCCCCGATCCGCTCGCGGGACAGTTCACGTTCGCGCTGAGCGTCAGTTCGACCTCGACGACGCTCCCGGTCGTGCTCCAGAACGCCACGGTGATCGCGCCGGCGCCGCTGCCGGTGAGCTCCACCGAGTACGGGGCCGGCAGGTCGGGGATCGCGCCCGACGGCACGTCGACCGTCGTGCCGTTCGGCAGTCGGTACGTCCAGTGCGTGGAATTGTTCCACTGCATCAGCGCCCCGGGACCGAGCGTCGTGGGATGGCCCCCTTCGTCCAGGACGACCCCTGCAACGACGAGCGCGATCGAGTAGGCGTGCGGTACCGGGTCGGGGTTCGAGAGCTCGACGCTGACGTTCGCGGCCATCTGCGCGGACGGCGGCAGCGTCGGGTACGTCACGCCCGGGGTCCCCATCCCGACGGTCCCCGACGTGAGCTGGATCGGGACGAGGACGAACCCGGCGACGAGCACCGCGGCGACGACCGCTCCGATCGCGAGGCGGGGCGCCCCGATCGGCGAGACGTCGTTCAGCGGCGGGGGGTTGCGAAGACCGAGGACGAGAACGAGGATCCCGAAGATGAACCACCCGGTGTAGAAGATGCCGAGCCCGAACAGGGCGAACGCCGCGCCGTAGCTCACGAACCGCGCCCGGTCGCCGAGCAGGGCGCGGGCGACCCGCCCCCCGTCGAGCGAGCCGATCGGCAAGAGGTTGATCGACGTGACGAGGATCCCGACCCAGCCGGCGAGCGCGAGCGGATGGAGCGCGGCGCCCCCCGACGGCACGAAGTACGCGAGGAGCGCCCAGAGGAGCGACGGCGAGAACACCTCGTGACCGTAGTTGAGCCCGAGGATCGTCGGAGCGCAGTACGCCGCGGGCACGATCGGGGCGTGTTGGGTCAGGTAGAGCCCGGCGACGGCGATCGGCACCGCGACCGCGAACCCGGCGAGCGGCCCGCCGGCCGAGACATCGAACATCGCCTTGCGGTCCGGGAACGGGTCGCGGATGCTGACGAAGGCGCCGAACGTGCCGAACGGGAGCGGCGGCGGCACCGGGAGGAAGAACGGGAGCGAGGCGTCGAGGCGCCGGCGTCGGGCGATCGCGTAGTGGGCGAACTCGTGCAGTCCGAGGATCGCCAGGATCGGGAGGGCGAAGTAGAGCGCGCCGTCGACGAACGCCCCGGTCGTGAGGGTCGTCGTTCCGGTGTACGTGATCCAGAGCAGCGCGCCGGCGAACGCCGAGGTGGCGATCGTCGCGGCGAGGAGCGCGGCGTTCACCCAGAGGCCGCGCGTCGAGAGGGTGGGCCGTCGGACGACCTCGATGAAGTCCTCCCCGACCTCCCGGCGGAGGAGGGGGATGTACCCCTGGGCCCGGAGGCTCTGGCGCAGCCGGTCGAACGTCGGCTCAAGCGTCCCCCGGTCGACGTGGACCGCGAGCAGGAGCGACTGCGGGCCGACCCGTGTCTCGTAGACGGGAAAATGCTCCGCGACGAGCGCGCGGATCCGTTCGAGCTCGGTCGGCGGCGATCGCGCCGCGGCAGCCACGGGGCGCCCTACCCGCCGTCGCCGGCCGACTTGCGCATCCGGCGGGCCCGCTCCTTCGCGTTGAACCCCGTCGCCGACTCGAGGAACCGGTTGTATCGACCGATCGTGTCGCGGGCGACGTCGTCGGAGACCTTCGGACGCATCGTCACGTCGACGATCAGCTCCTTCTTCTCGCCTCGGGCCGCGAGACGGTCGATCGCCCCGAACTCCGCCACGGCCGATTCGCCGTCCCGCCGCGACGCTCCGAACGCCTCGGCGAGGAGGCGCTCGAGCTCCGCCGGCTCGAGCCGAGCGCGGTGCGTCGCGCGCACCGGGTACCGTTGCACGCCGGCTCTACGAGCGCAGGTGGGATAACGCCTGCGCCGAAAGGCGGCCCGCTACACCGTCTCAAGCTCGAACGAGACCCGGTACCCGCGCAGCTGGCGCGTCACCTCGTCCGAGAGATCGAGCACCTGCTCGCGCGTCGCCGACCCCTGCCAGTCGTAGACGAAGTCGTAGTTGCCGTGCGTCGGCGCGAACCCGCACGATCGGAGCCGGTCCGCGATCTCCGACGGCTTCGCGCCTTCGCTGTTGAACGTCACCCGAAGGTACGTCTCCATCGGGGGCGCACGGTCCGACGGCGTCAAAGGGGTTGCGCCCGGCGGGGTCGGAGGAGGGCAGCGACGCCCCGACGGAGCGCCCGGACCGAACTCCCCGGCACCCGGCGGGCTCGGAGCTCGACCTCGCGTGAGCGGAGGGCGACCGACCAGCCGCCGGGGGTCCGAGCGATCCCGATCCCGAGCTCCTGTCGGGCGAGCGCCCGCTCCGCGAGTCGGGCGGCCTGATTCGCGGCGGGTCCGTTGGTCCGGAGGACCCGGGGCGCCACCCGGGCCGCGGGGAACGCGTCGCGGACCGCGCGGCTCGCCGGTGAGATCTCCTGCCGGTCCGTCGCCGCGAGCCCGATCCGGATCGGTCCGACCCGTCGCCCTCGTCGGTCGATCTCCCCGAGACGGATGCGTCGCGACGCGATCGGGCGGAGGTCGTCCGCGAGCACGAGGGGCACCTCCACGATCGGCACCGGCCAGCGCCCAAGCCGCCGGCGTTCGGTGTTGACGCGGGCGCCGCCGCCGGCGGTCTCGGCCGAGACGATGAGGACCCCGACCCCGGGCTCCGTCGACCGGCCGAACGGGTCGTCGAGCGGCACGAGCTGCCAGGTGCGACGCGGGAACTCCCGCCGGACGAACCGGCGCACGCCCGCCGCCCGGACCGAGTACGGCTGGATCGTGCGGGCGCCTGGTTTTCCGCGTAGGGCGACGAACCGGTCCGTCGCCACGCCGATCGCGACGGGGAGCCCGGTCGCGACCGCGGCGCGGAGCAGGGCGGCGTGGCCGGCGTGGAAGCGGTCGAACGTCCCTCCCAGGACCGCCCGGTCCCCCGGGGGCGGGCGCCGGGTCACCGGAGGTACGCGCTGAGCAGGAGGACGAGGAGGAGGGCCGCCGTCCCGTAGAGGAGGTACGTGTACGTAGACCGGGCGCGGGCGCGCCGGGCCCGCTCCGTGGCGCACGCCGTGCTGCACGTCTCCTCGTCGGCGGGGCAGACGCGTCCGCAGACCTTGCAGTGGCGGTGGTCGTCGGACGACGGCATCTGCCGAATCACGTCGGGGCGGGACTTATCGTTATGCGCGGGCCGGAGAGATCAGTCGACCGGTCGGCGAAGGCGGCGTCGATCGGTCGTCTCGGCCGCCTCGGGTTCGGCCGGCGGAGCCGCCCCGGCGCGGGTCCGGGCCGTCCCCGCCGCGGGGGGGAACGAGCCGTCCGAGACCGGCCCCGCGGGGGGGGCGATCGGGCGGACCGCCCGGTGGGGGCCGGGGCGACGCGTGATCCGGCTCGCGGGACCGAGCGCGCCCTCCTCGCGGGAAAGCTGCGAGAGGAGGTTGAGCCAGATCCGTCCGTGCTGCGCGACCGCCGTCTCGAGCCGCTCGCGGAGCTGGTCGTTCTCGGCGAGGAGCGACGCCTCGACCCGCTGGAGCTCCTTCTCCATCGACTGCCGCAGGTCGCGGATGCTCCCGCCGAACTCCTGCTGGGAGACCTTGAGCCACGTCTGGCGGACCATCGGGAGGATCTGGTCGTGGACCACCTTGAGACGCCGGTCGAAGTCGTCGAGCTCGCGGCGGACCGTCCGCTCGATGTGGCTCACGTCGACCGCCCGCGACGGGGCCGTCGTCTCCAGGTGGTGGAGCCGGGCGATCAGCTCCTGCAACCCGGTGCGGATGCGCGCCTCCGACTGCGCGACCGCCGCGCTCACCGTCTTCGCCTGCTCGGACTGAGCGCGGTCGAGCAGGTCGCCGAGCCGCTCGTGCAGCAGCGTGTCGAGGTGGGCGGCGTCGACGGTCCGGGACAGCGCCTGCTCGGTGTCGAGCTTCATCCGCGCGAGGAGGGCGAGCGTCTGTTCCCGGTCCTTGTCGAGCGCCTCCCGGAGCTTCCCTTCGACGAACGACTGCATCCGGACCTGGAGGCCGGCGAGCGCCTCGGTGTTCGCGGTCGAGATCTCGCTCAACCGCGCCTCGCGCTCGAGCGCGATCCGCTGCTCGACGCGCGCGATCCGATCGTCGGTGACGGCGGCGAGCTTCTCGCGCTGCGAGCCGCCGCTCGCCGCCAGCCGGCCCTCGAGGTCCTTGGCGCGGCCCTCGATCAGCACGCTCAGCCGCTGCTCGAGGTCGCGCACCTCCCGGGAGAGCCGGTTGCCGGCGTCGCTCGACCGCTCGTCGACGATCGCCCGGACCCGGGACTCGATCTCCTCGCGGAGCGCCGTCCCCTGTTCCTTCGACTCGGTCAGCTCGACGTCGAGCTGGGCGACGAGCGCGGCCCGAAGCTCCTCCTCGGATTTCGCTGCCTTCGCGTCGAACTGCTCAATCGCGCTCTGGAGCTCGGTGGTGAAGCGGGTCGACCACGCCTCGGCGGCGGCGCGGGAGGCGGCGTCCTGGAGCTCGGCCGTGCGGCGCTCGATCGCGGAGTCGACCTTCCGGTCGATCTCCGCCGCACCGGCGGTCGGGTCGGGAGCGGGCCGCGCCTCGAGGGCGTCCACCCGCCCCGCGAGCTCCGGACGGCTCTCGAGCGCGCCGACGCGCTCCGCGAGGTCGGGCCGGCCCTCGAGCGCGCTCACGCGGTTGGCGAGCTCGGTGCGGGTCGAGTCGAGCGAGGCCCGGGTCGCGTCG